>JAJZUK010000092.1 GCA_021847125.1 Pseudomonadota bacterium
CCTGCAGCGGTGTAGCCTTTTTTTGCAACTGCGCCACCGTCACCCCGGAACCGCCTTCTGATTCGCGCCGTCGACGCGGAAGAACGTATACGAAAGCGTGATGGTGTTGATGTCCTTGGGCAGGGCCGGATCGACCACGAATACCACCGGCATCTGCCGCACTTCGCCCGCCGCCAGCGTCTGCTGCGTGAAGCAGAAGCACTGCAGCTTGTTGAAATACAGCGCGGCCTGCCTTGGGCCGTAGCTGGGCACCGCCTGCCCGGTGACCGGCTCGTGCAGCGTATTCTTCACCTCGTACATCATCTGCGTCAGTTCGCCCGGGTGGACTTCCACGCTCGAGGCCATGGGCTTGAACGTCCACGGCAGCATGCGCACGTTGGAGTCGAATTCGATCGTCACCTTGCGCGTCAGGTCCACCTGGGTGTTCACCGCGGCGGCGTTGGCTTCGCCCGGCTGCCACAGCTCGCGCAGGCCCGCGACCTCGCACAGCTTGTTGTAGAACGGCACCATGGCGAAGCCGAAGCCGAACATGCCCAGCGCGACCACCAGCAGCTTCTTCAGCATGCGCCGGTTGGAGGCGGAAGCAGCGGCGGGCGTGTTCATTTTGCGAGCCAGTACTCGAGTATGATCGCGAAGAAGAAGCCGAGCGCGACCGCAGCCAGGATCAGCCCCGTCTTCCTGTTGTTCGCGTTGCCGCGGTCCATGCTGGCGCCCTGCATCACTTTACTTCCGGCTGCTCGTGAAAGCTGTGGTAGGGCGCAGGGCTGGGCAGATGCGTCCACTCCAGCGTATCGGCGCCTTCCCACGGCCGCGCCGGCGCTTTCTCGCCCTTGCGCAGCACGCTGCACTTCAGCACGATGTACAGGAACAGCAGCTGCGTCAGACCGAAGCCGAACGCGCCTACGCTCGCGATCTGGTTGAACTCGGTGAACTGGCTCGCGTAATCGGGGATGCGCCGCGGCATGCCCGCGAGGCCGAGGAAGTGCATCGGGAAGAAGGTAATGTTGAAGAACACGATCGACAGCCAGAAGTGCCACTTGCCCAGCGTCTCGTCATACATGATGCCGGTCCACTTCGGAATCCAGAAATAGGTTCCGGCAAAGATCGCGAACAGCGAGCCCGCCACCAGCACGTAGTGGAAATGCGCGACGACGTAGTAGGTGTCCTGCATTTGCACGTCGACCGGCATGACCGCGAGCATGAGCCCGGTGAACCCGCCCATGGTGAACACGAAAATGAAGCCGACCGCGAACAGCATCGGCGTCTCGAACGTCATCGAACCCTGCCACATCGTGGCGAGCCAGTTGAACACCTTCACGCCGGTCGGCACCGCGATCAGCATCGTGGCGTACATGAAGAACAGCAGCCCGGCGGTGGGCAGCCCGACGGTGAACATGTGGTGCGCCCAGACGATGAACGACAGGATCGCGATCGAGGACGTGGCATACACCATCGAGGAGTAGCCGAACAGGGGTTTGCGCGCGAACGCGGGGATCACCTGGCTGATGATGCCGAACGCCGGCAGGATCATGATGTAGACCTCGGGGTGGCCGAAGAACCAGAAGATGTGCTGGAACATCACCGGGTCGCCGCCGCCGGCGGCGTTGAAGAACGAGGTGCCGAAATGGCGGTCGGTCAGCGTCATGGTAATGGCGCCGGCGAGCACCGGCATGACCGCGATCAGCAGATAGGCCGTGATCAGCCAGGTCCAGACGAACATCGGCATTTTCATCAGCGTCATCCCCGGTGCGCGCATGTTGAGGATGGTGGTGATGATGTTGATCGAGCCCATGATGCTGGAGGCGCCCATGATATGCAGCGCGAAAATGCCGAGGTCCATGCCCGGGCCCATCTGGATCGACAGCGGCGCATAGATGGTCCAGCCGGCCGCGGGAGCGCCGCCGGGGACGAAGAACGAAATGATCAGCAGCAGCGCCGCCACCGGCAGCAGCCAGAAGCTCCAGTTGTTCATGCGCGCGAACGCCATGTCGGGTGCGCCTATCATCAGCGGGATCTGCCAGTTGGCGAAACCGACGAAGGCCGGCATGATCGCGCCGAACACCATGATCAGGCCGTGCATGGTGGTGAGCTGGTTGAAGAATTCCGGATTGACGATCTGCAGGCCCGGCTCGAACAGTTCGGCGCGGATGGTCAGCGCGAGCACCCCGCCGATGAGCAGCATGGTGAACGAGAACCACAGGTACATCGTGCCGATGTCTTTGTGGTTGGTGGTGGTGACCCAGCGCATCAGCCCGGAGGGGTGATGCTCGTGCCCGTCGTGATCGGTGTGACCCTGGCCGTGGGTATCGATGACTGCGCTCATGCGTTTCTCCTGGAATTCGTTGCTTTAGGGTATCTTACCCTGCGAGGGGATATCTCCCCTCGCGCTCTCCTAAGTTGGGCGCCTGACGATAATTCCGCCAGGCGCTGCTATTTACGTGCCGCTTTGACTTCGGCCGGCTGCACCATGTCGCCGGTCTTGTTGCCCCAGGCGTTGCGCTCATAGGTAATCACGGCCGCGATATCGGTATCCGAAAGCTGCTTGCCGAACGCCGCCATCGCGGTGCCGGGTTTGCCCTCCAGCACGCGCTCGATGTGCCCCGCCTTGGGGCCGGTCGCGATCTTGGAGCCGTCCAGCGCCGGGAATGCCGGCGGCATGCCCTTGCCCGTCGGCTGGTGGCAGGCGGCGCAGTTCGCAGCGTACACTTTCTCGCCCTTCGCCTGCAGTTCGGCCAGGGTCCACTGCTTGTTCGGATCCTCGGCGGCCGCGCTCGCCTTCTGCTTCTGCTCGGTGACCCATTGCGTGTATTTTTCCGCCGACACGACCTGCACCACGATCGGCATGAATCCATGGTCCTTGCCGCACAGCTCGGCGCACTGGCCGCGATAAGTCCCTTCCTTGTCGGCGCGGAACCAGGTATCGCGCACGAAGCCCGGAATCGCGTCCTGCTTGATGCCGAAGGCCGGCACCCAGAACGAGTGGATCACGTCATTGGCGGTGGTCAGCACGCGAATCTTCTTGCCCACCGGCACCACCAGCGGGTTGTCCACCTCGAGCAGATAGTGTTCGTCTTTCGGTTTCTGGTTATGAATCTGGTCCTGCGGCGTGGACAGGGCCGACAGAAACCCTACGCCCTCGCCTTCGCCCTTGAGATAGTCGTAGCCCCATTTCCACTGGTAACCGGTGGCCTTGATCGTGATGTCCGGATTCGACGTGTCCTTGAACGCGATCAGGGTCTTGGTCGCGGGCCAGGCCATGCCGACGAGGATCAGGAACGGAATCACGGTCCAGATGATCTCCACCGTCGTGTTTTCGTGAAACTGCGCCGCCTTGTGGCCGACCGACTTGCGATGGGCGTAAATGGAATAGAACATCACGCCGAACACGACGCAGAAGATGACCAGGATGACGTACATCATCAGCATGTGCAGATCGTAGATTTCGCTGGCGATCCGGGTCACGGGCGGCTGAAAATTGATTTGGTAGCCGGCCGATGCCAGCCCGGCGTAGAGCGCGAGCGCCAGGCCCCCAGTCAGTCGTCCCAGTTTGTTGTTCATGATTTCCTCATAGCTTCAAAAACCCGGTAGCGGAATTTATGGTAATAGCTGCAGTTCTCTACGCGAACGACAGCGCGAGTTCGGCCGGGGGGCACGCTGATTCCAGCTTGTTCTCGGTCCATGCCGGCGCTAGCGCGCCGTCAAGGACATCCCCGCTCCTTCTAAAGACGGGGGCCCGGCGAAAAAAGTGCGGTACCGTAGCATGAACACAGGGCCTAGATCAAGCTTTGGGCTGAAATTTCCGCGGCTGATCGCTGTATCAATTGATCGAATCAGCCCCGTTTCGGGCGCGCCGTTTCGAATCTGATGATGGCGCGCCCGTCTTCGCTTACGCGCGGCTGCGGCTTCCATGCGTGGCCGTAGACGATTTCGAAGCTCGCCGGCAAACTGCCGTCGCGGCGCAGCTTCTCGTAGGCCGTACGCATCGCGCGGTAGACGCCCTTGCCGGTGAGCCCGCGCCGGCGAGCGGCGAGTGCGTTCACCTGGCCGCTCGCGCGCAGGTCTTTGATCAGCGCGTCGACGTCGGCATAAGTCACGGTGATGAGTTCCATGTCCATCACCGGTTCGGCATAGCCGCAGGCCGAGAGCATGTCGCCCAGATCGTGCATGTCGATGAAGTCGTGCACGTGCATGGCGCCGTCTTGCGCAGCAAATGCGCTTCTGAGCTCCTTCAAGGTATCGGGCCCGTAGCAGCTGAACATCAGCAGCCCGCCGACGCGCAACACGCGCTGCATTTCCTTCAGCGCAGGCAGCGGATCTCCGCCGCAGTGCAGGGCCAGATTGGACCAGACCAGATCGACGCTCGCCGCTGCGAGCGGCAGCGCGGCCATGTCGGCGCACAGGCAAGCCACACGCTCGCGCGCAAACAGGCGCTGCAGCCAGGCGCCGCGCGCAGCCCGCAGCATCGGATAGGCGAAATCCAGCCCCAGCAGCTGCGCCTGCGGATAGATTTCGGCGAGGCCTTTGGCGCCGTGGCCGTCGCCGCAGCCCGCATCGAGCACGCGCTGCGGCGCGAGCTTGATGTACTGCAGGCGCTCGCGCATGCGCGCCTCGACCTCGCGCGCGAGCAGCGCAGCGCCGGCATAGGTCGCGGCCGCGCGCGCACTGGCGCGGCGCGCGGCGCGCCGGTCTATCGCGGCTGGACTCAGCGCCGCCCCCCCGGCCGCCGTTGCGTCGTCCAGGCCGGGCGCGCGCCTCACGCGCGCAGCGCCGCTTCCAGCGCGAGCCCCAGCGCGAGCAGGCGCCGGTCCTCGCCGCCCTGCCCCACGAGCATCAGGCCCACCGGCGCCGTGTCCGGCGCCTGGCAGGGGATGCTGAGGGCGCAGCCGTCGAGAAAATTCACCACGCTCGGATTGCGCAGCAGGGCGAGATTGGTCCTGCCGTAGAGGCCATCGTCGGTCTCCAGCGGCGCAATCGCGGGCGCGACCATCGTCACCGTCGGCATCAGCAGCGCATCGTAAGGCGCCGCGATGCGCGCGCTCTCGGCGATCAGCGCCGCGCGCTGCCTCAGCACGTCGATGTAGTCGGCCGCGCTGATGTCGGCGCCGCGCAGCGTACGCGAGGCCACGCGCGGGTCATACTCGGCGCCGCGCCGCGCGATCAGATCCCGGTGCAGCGCATAAGCCTCGGCCACGACCAGACCGCCCTTGTGATTGATTTGCGGCAGCCGGAGCAGCGCTTCGAAGCGCAGCTCGCTTACCAGCGCGCCGGCGCGCGACAGCCGCGTGAGCGCCGCAGCGAACGCCGCCGCCACGGCGCTGTCCAACCCATCCACGACATAATCCTGCACCACGCCCAGGCGCAGGCCCTTGAGCGGCAGCGGCGGCGGCACTTGCGCTGCTTCCCCGGCGAGTATGCTGTCCACCAGCGCGCAACAGGCCACGCTGCGCGCGATCGGGCCGATCGAATCGAGCGTAGTCGAAAGCGGGAACGTGCCCTCCGTGGCGATGCGCCTGGCGGTGGGCTTGAAGCCGGTGAGGCCGCACAAGGCGGCGGGAATGCGCACCGAACCGCCGGTGTCGCTGCCCAGGCCCATCGCCGCCATGCCGTCCGAGACGGACACCGCCGCCCCGGAAGACGAGCCGCCCGGAATGCGGCCGGTGGCCCGATCCCAGGGATTGCGCGGCGTGCCGTAATGCGGATTCAGGCCCAGTCCGGAGAACGCGAATTCGACCATATTGGTGCGGCCGACGATGATCGCGCCCGCCTGGCGCAGCCGCCGCACCGCGGTCGCATCGCTCGCGGCGGGCGCGGCGTCGGCGCGCACCTTCGAGCCGGCGCGCGTGATGTCGCCGGCAACGTCGAACAAATCCTTCACCGATACGGGGATGCCCGCCAGCGGCGAGGGCACGATTCCGTGCGCGCGCAATGTATCG
>JAJZUK010000093.1 GCA_021847125.1 Pseudomonadota bacterium
GCGAAGCCGGAGTGCATGGCGAGCACCATGATCCCGCCGAGCAGGATGAACAAAACGTCGCCCCCGGATTTCAAACTTTCCACGATGCACCTCCCCAAAAAATTTATAATGCACAGGCAATATCCGTACCCGAAAACCACGGTCTCGATATTCATTGATTTCAGGGCATAAATAACCGGAAACCGGGCGCCTGCATGCTCCAATTTAGTGCGCAGGTTCATTTAACGCACTCTTATAGTGCCATCATGTTGCCGATAGAGTCCTGGTGCTGCCATGATTCCCTGGCTTGAACGCGACGATCCTTTCCCGCGGCTCGATGCTGCGCTAAGGCAGCCCAACGGTCTGTTGGCCGCGGGCGCCGATCTTTCGCCGGAACGTCTGCTCGCCGCCTACCGCCTGGGCATTTTCCCCTGGTATTCCGAGGGCGAACCGATACTCTGGTGGAGCCCGGACCCGCGTATGGTGATGTTCCCGGCCGAATTGAAAATCTCGCGCTCGCTCGCCAAGGCCCTGCGCAACCGCGGACACGAGATACGCTACGACAGCGCGTTCGAGGCGGTGATGCACGGTTGCGCGACCCGGGGTGCGGACCAGTCCGCGGGCGGAGCGGGTGAGGGCGGCACCTGGATCACGGACGCGATGCGCGCCGCCTACCTGCAATTGCACGAACTCGGCTATGCGCACTCGGTCGAGACCTGGATAGCCGGGGAACTGGCGGGCGGCCTGTACGGCGTAGCCATAGGCCGCATGTTCTACGGCGAATCCATGTTCACCCGGGCGCGCGACGCGTCCAAGATGGCGATGGCGCATCTGGTGCGGCGCCTGGAGCGCCAAGGCTGCGGCATGATAGATTGCCAGATGCATACCGCGCACCTCGCCAGCCTGGGTGCGCGCGCGATCCCGCGAGAGGAATTTTCACAGCGGCTGCAGGAATTGGTAGACTACCCCGCGACACCGATGAAATGGAACGCGCCGGACGCCGATATTGATGTCACTGCTTAACGATCTGCCGCATGCGGTACTGCAGTTCTATGTGACCGCGCCTTATCCCTGCAGCTATCTGCCGGAGAAGCTGGCGCGCTCCCAGGTCGCCACGCCCAGCCACCTGATCTCCAGCGAGGTATACGGCGGACTGGTGCGGGCCGGGTTCCGCCGCAGCGGTATTTTCACCTACCGCCCCTACTGCGACACCTGCCGCGCCTGCGTGCCGGTGCGCATCCCGGTGGCCAAATTCGAGGCGACGCGCGCCCAGCGCCGCGCATGGAAACGCCATGCCGCGCTGGAGGCTACTTCACAAAGCCTGCGATTTCGCAACGAGCACTACGCGCTTTACCTGCGCTACCAGGCCTACCGCCATTCCGGCGGAGGCATGGATCAGGACAGCCGCGACCAGTATTCGCACTTCCTCCTGCAAAGCCGGGTTAACACGCGCCTGATCGAATTTCGCGAAGAAGGCAAGCTGATGATGGTCTCCATCATCGACATCCTCGGCGACGGGGTTTCGTCGGTCTATACCTACTTCGAGCCGGACGTCGCCGCAGCCAGCTTCGGCACGTACAACATCCTGTGGCAGATCGAGCAGTGCCGCAGCCTGGGCCTGCCCTATCTCTATCTCGGCTACTGGATCAGGAACAGCCGCAAAATGGCCTACAAGGCCAAGTTCCAGCCGATCGAGGGTCTGATCGGCGGCGAGTGGCGCGAACTCGGGGCAACAGACTTCGATTAGCGATATCGGCGGACGCGGCGGGAAACTTTGGGGCTGCGGTGATCGAACTTGTATAGACCCCACACGCTGTGTCCGGTGTTCACAGTAACCGTGTCTTCTGTACGGATACGCTTTTCATCCGTACAGAAGACACGGTTGGCGCGCGCAGCGCGCAATGGCCGCTTGGCGACACCGGCGGACGTAGAAGGATAGGTCGAACTGCAGCACTGGATCTTGTATGGAAGCCCGCATCGCATTTGCCGTCTTGTAACGCATCTCACCTCAATCCCCCTCTCGCTGTAAAATCGCGCCATGCTGTATTCGCTGGCACGCCCCCTGCTCTTCGCGCTGGATCCCGAGGCCGCGCACGATCTCGCGCTGGCGTCGCTCAAGCTGGCCGAGCGCGGCGGCATGGCCTCGCTGCTGGCCCAAACAGCGCCGGCGCCGCGCGTCAAACTCATGGGACTGGAGTTTCCGAACGCGCTCGGCCTGGCCGCGGGTCTGGACAAGAACGGCGAGTACATCGACGCGCTGGCCGCAATGGGCTTCGGCTTCATCGAAATAGGCACGGTGACGCCGCGGCCGCAGCCGGGCAATCCGAAACCGCGCCTGTTCCGTCTGCCCGAGGCCGAAGCGCTGATCAATCGCATGGGCTTCAACAACCACGGCGTGGAGCGGCTGCTCGCGAACGTGGCGCGCGCGCGCTTTCGCGGCGTTCTGGGCATTAACATCGGCAAGAATTTCGACACGCCGATCGCGCGCGCCGCCGACGACTACGAGCTGTGCCTGGCAAAGGTGTACGCGCAGGCGAGTTATGTCACGGTGAACGTGTCCTCGCCCAATACCAAGGACCTGCGCCAGCTGCAGGGCGCGGACGAGCTCGGCGCCCTGGTGGGAAAACTGAAGACCGAGCAGAAGCGCCTTGCCGACGTACACGGCCGCTACGTGCCGCTGGTGCTCAAGATCGCGCCCGACCTCGACGACGCCGAACTCGAGGCCGTCGCCAAATGCCTGCTGCGGCACCGGCTCGACGGCGTCATTGCCACCAACACCACGATTTCGCGCGCAGGCGTGGCGGGCCTGCGGCACGCCGGGGAAAAAGGCGGATTGTCCGGCGCGCCGCTGCGCGACGCCTCGACGGCGCTGATTGCGAAGCTGGCGCGCCTGCTCGACGGCGGACTGCCCATCATCGGCGTCGGCGGCGTGATGAGCGCTGCCGACGCGCGCGCCAAGCTCGCGGCCGGCGCCAGCCTGGTGCAGATCTACACCGGCTTCATCTACCGCGGTCCGGAGCTGGTCGGGGAAATCCTGCGCGAATTCGCCGCCGCCAGACCATGACCGGGCGCGCCCTCGCCGAGCGCATCGATGCGCTGCTGCCGCAGACCCAGTGCACGCTATGCGGCTACAGCGGCTGCCTGCCTTATGCCCGGGCGATTGCGGCGGGCAAGGCCGAAATCAACCAGTGCCCGCCCGGCGGCGCCGCCGGCATAGCCAAGCTCGCCGCACTGCTCGGACGGGAAGCGCAGCCGCTCAACCCCGGCAACGGCACGGAACAGCCGCGGGCGGTCGCACTGATCGACGAGGCGCGCTGCATCGGCTGCACCCTGTGCATCCAGGCCTGTCCGGTGGATGCCATCGTCGGCGCGGCCAAACTGATGCATACCGTGATGGCCGAATGGTGCACCGGATGCGGCCTGTGCCTGCCGCCCTGCCCGGTCGACTGCATAGACATGGTGCCCCTGCCGCAGCCGGAAGCGGTGTGGACGCAGCACCTGGCCGATGCGGCGCGCGCGCGTTTCCGGTTCCGCGGCCTGCGCCTCGCCCGGGAACAGGAGGAGCGCGCCGCGCGCCTGGCGCGCAAAGCGCGGGAAAAGCTGGGCGAGGCCCTGCCCGACGCGAAAAAGGCGATGATACTCGCCGCGCTGGAACGCGCCAAGGCGAGGAAAGCCGGCATTGCTCCGCGAAACACGGAAGACCTGCCGCCGCAGGTCGCAGCCGAGATCGCAGCGATCACCGCGCGCCGCATTGCGGCAAGAAAGCGATGAATCCCGCGAAACGCCGCAAGATCTTCGAGCGCTTCCAGGCGGCAAACCCCGAGCCGCGCGGCGAACTCGAATTCCGCACGCCGTTCGAGCTCCTCGTCGCCGTGATCCTGTCGGCGCAGGCGACCGACAAGAGCGTGAACCTGGCGACGCGCGGCCTGTACCGGGTGGCGCGCACCCCGCAGCAGATGCTAGATCTGGGCATGGAGGGCCTGATAGCGCATATCAAGCGCATAGGCCTTTACCGCACCAAGGCGAAGAACATACTCGCCACCTGCGCGCTGCTGCTCGAGCGGCACGCCGGCCAGGTGCCGCGCGAGCGCGCGGCGCTGGAGCAGCTTCCCGGGGTCGGGCGCAAGACCGCCAACGTGGTGCTGAACATCGCCTTCGGCGAAGCGACGATCGCGGTGGACACGCATATTTTTCGCGTCTCCAACCGCAGCGGCATTGCGCCGGGGAAGAACCCGCTCGAGGTCGAGCAGAAACTGCTGAAATTCGTGCCGCCGGAGTTCCGCCTGCACGCCCACCACTGGCTGATCCTGCACGGGCGCTATGTCTGCAAGGCGAGAAAGCCGGAATGTCCGCAGTGCGCGATCGCGGATCTGTGCGAGTTCAAGGCCAAGACGCGCGCAGCCTGAGCACGAGCCCGCGAGCCGCCATGTTCAATCCCACCCGCGATCAGGTCAGACAGTTTTTTTTCGACGCCTGGCGCAAGCACCGCGAACGCGAGGTGCTGTCCGGGATCGACCTCCTCGCGGTGGACGTGATCCTGCTGCATCCTGAATACCACCCGGTGCTCGACGACCCCGAGCGCTGCCAGGAGCGGGAGTACCGGCCCGAGGCGGGCGAAACCAACCCGTTTCTGCACATGAGCATGCATCTCGCGATCGAGGAGCAACTGTCCATCGACCAACCGCCGGGCCTGAAAGCGCAATTCGCGCGCCTGGCCGCGAAATCCGGGGACAGGCACGCGGCTTGCCATCATGTCATGGAATGTCTTGCCGAAACCGTGTGGCGCGCGCAGCGCGACGGCACCGCGCCGGACGCGGCAGCCTATCTGGAATGCCTAAAACGGCGCTAGACCGGTGTTACTGCACCAGCCGGTGCAGCGGGATGATTTTCAATTTTCCGCCGAGGCCGCTGAGGTAGCTCGCCAGGTCCTGAATGTCCTGTGCCGACAGCGCCCCCGCCTGGCCGCTCATTACCGGATTCTTGCGCGCGCCGGATTTGTAATCGGTCAGCGCGCGCGCGAGGTAGTCCTGATGCTGGCCGGCCAGGCGCGGAATATCGGCCGAAACCGGCGTGTTGAAATCGGCGCCGTGACAGGCGGCGCAGGGCTTGGCCTTTTGCTCGCCCGCGGCGGCATTGCCGCCGGCGTGGGCGAACTGGCTGCCGAATGCCAACAGCGCGAAAAGAAGTGCGGCTTTCATGGTCGCTCCTTGTGTTCGCCGGAGTAATAAGCGGCGAGATCCGCCATATCCTGCGCGGACAGGCTTTGCGCGATGGCACGCATCGAGGGATGGCTGCGCGCCCCGGACTTGTAGGCCTCGAGCGCGTTGACGATGTAGACCGGCTGCTGCCCGGTGATCATCGGCACGTGATAGACGTGCGGAAAGGCCGTCTTGTAGTCGGGAATGCCATGACAGCCGGCGCACATCGAAATCTTGCTTTTCGCCGCGTCCGCGTTGCCCGCCGGCGCCTGCGACAACGCCGGCCCGGCCACCAGGAGCAGCGTGAAACCCAGAATTGTTTTCATCGTTCTCGCTTTCAATGAGCGGTTTGCCAACCGGATCCCGAGGTGCATAGACCGGATCTCCGGGCGTTGTTTGCCGCCGATATTCAAAAAGGCCGTGGATTCTATACGATAGGCGTCCGGCGCGTAAAGTGCGGGCTCGCGGCAGAGCGCGCGCCTGCGGGAACCGCGCCCTGGAGCGGCCGCCCGTCGTATAATGCTTCTTTCATTTCAAGGTATTGCCATGCGTTTCCACGGTTCCGACAACTATATCTCTACCGACGACCTGACCCTCGCCGTCAACGCCGCCGTCACGCTGCAACGCCCGCTGCTGATCAAGGGCGAGCCCGGAACCGGCAAGACCATGCTGGCCGAGGAAGTGGCGAAGGCGCTGGGCCTGCCCATTTTCGAGTGGCACATCAAGTCCACCACCAAG
>JAJZUK010000094.1 GCA_021847125.1 Pseudomonadota bacterium
GGCTTTCTTGCGCTCGGTAACGTCGCGCACGACGCCGGTATAGTGGCGCTCGCCGTGCAGCCGCATCTCGCTCACCGCGAGCTCGAGCGGGAATACGCTGCCGTCCTTGCGCCGCCCAACGACCTCGCGCCCGGCGCCGATGACGCGCGCCTCGCCCGTGGCGCGGTAATGTTCGAGATAGCTGTCGTGCTGGCTGTGGTAAGGCTCGGGCATCAGCATCTTGACGTTGCCGCCGACCACCTCGGCGGCGGCGTAGCCGAAGATGCCTTCGGCTGCCGGATTGAATGTCTCGACGCTGCCGCGCCCGTCGATGGTGATGATGCCATCCACCACCGTATCGAGGATGCTCTGGATGCGCGCGGAACTGTCGCGCAGCGCCGCGAGCGAGGCATCCAGTTCCTGGTTCACGGCCATCAATTTGGTGGTTTTCTCCTGCACCAGCTGGCGCTCCTGGCGCTCGCCTGCGTGCGCCTCGGCGAGCCGGGCGTAAAGCCTGCCGTTCTCGAGCAGCAGCACCACGAGCACGAAGCTTGCCGCCAGCAGTCCGTATACCCGGCCCGCGTACCAGCCCAGGTCGTAGCGGCCGTGGTTGAGCACCGCCGCCAGGGCGACATCGAAAATCCAGGCCCACATCACGACCATGAGCCACAGGTCCAGCGCCAAGTGCGGGCGCCGCCGCCACAGCACCAGCAGCGCGGCCAGAATCATTGCCCATGTAGCCGAGGCAACGATGATTTTCGTCCGGGCGTCGGTGTCGCCCTGCATGATTGCGGGAAGCGCATCCTGGCCTGCGGTCGTGAGCAGCATCAGGCCGCCCGCGAATGCGAACGCCGCCGCGACGGCGCGCAGGACCGTCGGGCCGGTGCCGCTGCCCGCTGCTGCCGGTCTCGGCTCCTCGTCCTTGAGCAGTGCGTAGGCGATAATGAACAGCGGGAAACCGCCATGCCAGAAGAAATACAGCCACGCGGTGGTCTGGGGCCCGGCGCCGAGCAGCCCGGCCGGCGAAAACAATTCGGGAAAACTGAGTGCGTGAAAGACGGCCATGCAGGCGCTAAAGAGATAAGCGCTTGCAAGCACCAGCAGTGCGCGCGAGCGCACGATCGCGAACTGCCCCAGCAGCAGCACCGCCGTGATCAGCTCGCTGATGACGAGCGCCGACTGGTACAGCGGAAGGAAAGCGGGCATCGCGGGGAGTGCTGTCTTGGCGAACGGCGCCGCTGCGAGAAAAACTCCGACGGACAAGAGCACGAATCCAAGCGCGAGGCGGCGCTCGCGCTGCCCCGCAGGCATCGTGGACAGAAAAGACCGGCCGCCGTCTGTCATGTCGTGTGTCATGCTGTTGAAATCCACAACTTCCCTGCGGTCGTCAGTGGGTGCATTCGGATCGATGCGGTGAGGTTATTCATGATGCGGCGCTTCGGCCCATCGCCGGCAGAACGCCGAAAAACGCGGCCACGGCCGGGATGAGCTCGGCGGCCAGGTTATCCTTGGCCAGATAGGTGCGTGCCCCGGCTTCGATGGCACGCTGCCTATAAGCCTCGGCGCTCCGGTAAGAAACGACAATCACCTGGATTGCGGGATACAGCTTCTTCAGGCGGGCGGTCAGTTCGATTCCGTCGGCGTCGGGCAGGCATTTGTCCATGAGCACCAGGACCGGGCGGTAGACCTTGCACGCTTGGAGCGCGCTCGCGCCGTCCGCCGCGTCCAGAAAATCGTAGCCCGGAAACGCGTCCTGCAGAACCTCGCGCATGGTACGGCGCAGCAGCGCTTGATCCTCGACAATCAGCACGGCATTCCGCGCCCGGCTTTCCGATCCGTCCGTCATCGATTCCGTCCTTGGCCTAACGAGCCTCGCGCTCGGACCCTGGCTAACGACCTGAGAGTTCAGGCTACCGGGAAGCAGCCGGACCGTCTGTAAGGAAAGCATGACAAAGAACCCTGCCAGATGCAGGGACAAATGCCGGCGGAAAGCGACCGACTCCGGCCGCCAGCCCGGACTGCTACTTAGGCGAGGTCAGACCGTGCTCGAGTGCAAACTTCACCAGCGCGGGCAGGTCCCCGACGCCGAGCTTCGCCATCAGACGGCTGCGATAGGTCTGGACCGACTTCGGGGACAAGTGGACCAGGTCCGCGATCTCGCTGCTCGTCTTGCCTTCGACCACGAGTTGCAACACTTGCCGCTCGCGTGTGCTCAGGCTGTCGATGGGACTGCGCACATGTCTGGACCCGGGGTCGGGCACGAATTCGGCAAGAGCCGGGCTCAGGTACCGCTTTCCCGCGTGCACCGCGCGCACTGCGGCGATGAGCTCTTCGACTGCCACTTCTTTCAGCAGATAGCCGCAAGCGCCCGCTTCGAACGCGCGGTACACATGTTCCGCCGTCGCGTGCATGGAAAGCATCACTATGCGTACCGCCGGGCATTTTGCGTGAATCGCCCGCGCCGCCTCGATCCCGTTCAGGTCGGGCATGGCAATGTCCATGAGCACGACGTCCGCATTGAGCTCGACTACCTGCCGTTGCGCTTCGCGTCCGGTGCGCACCGCGCCCACGACCTCGATGTCGGAGCTGATGGCGAGCAGCGCGCGCAAACCTTCGCGCATCAGCGCATGGTCATCGGCCAACAGCACCCGGATGCTCATAGCGCGCCGCGCTCCGCTTCGAGCACGATGCGGGTGCCGGCCCCGGGGGTCGATTCCAGGCGAAACGCGATGTCCACCGCCTCCGCGCGCTCGCGCATGGTGGCGAGGCCCCAATGTTGCTTGTCCGGCGGCGTTGCGTTCACATCGATGCCGATGCCGTCATCCGCAATGTCCAGCATGACTTTGTCGGCAGCGGCATGCAGGCAGATTTCCACATGCTTTGCCTGCGCGTGCTTGGCGATATTATTGAGCGCCTCCTGGCTGATGCGAAACATCGCCGTCTCCACGACGGTGGGCAGGCGCGGCTGCAGTTCAACCCCGCTCAGTTCTGCCGCGATGCCCGTGCGCTGGGCAAACTCCATCACGAGCTGCCGTAGCGCGGCGAGCAAGCCGTAATCGTCCAGCACCGGCGGCCTGAGCTCGGCCATAACGTCGCGCACATTCGCGACCACGGACTTGATCAGGCCCTGCATGTCCTCCACCTGCTTGTGGACTGCGCGCAGCGACTCCTGCGAGAGCTTGGCGCCCAGCGATCCCATTATCAGTCCGAGCGTGGACAGATCTTGCCCGATGCGATCGTGCAGTTCGCGCGAAATCGCGCGCCGCTCCGCTTCTTCCACCTCGCGCAAGCGGCGCGACAATTGGCGCAGGCGGGCGGCATAGCTCTGCAACTCTTTCTCCTTGCGCTTGAGTTCGCTCATATCGCGCACCGTGTAGGAGTGTCCGACGACGGTGCCGCGCGGGTCCGTTACCGGCGAAAATGTGACCTGGGTCGGTATGCGTGCGCCGTCCTTGCGCAGGTGGACGGTTTCGACAGGGGATAGACGCGCGCCTCGCGCCCTGCCCTCGATAAACCTGCGCAGAGTTCCGGTACGCTCTGGCGGTATGATCAAATCGATCGGTTGTCCTACCGCCTCCTGCGCAGTCCAGCCGAACAGCCGCTCCGCGGCGGCATTCCAGGTGAGTATCCTGCGGTCCAGGCCGCAGCTGATGATGGCGTCGTTGGAGTTCTCGACGATGACCGCCAGTTGTTCCTGTCGCATCATGGCTCGGCTGCGCTCGATCAAGTGCGCGATCTGCGCCGCAATGGTTTCCGAAGCCGCAAGCAGGTCCGGATCGGCCGGGCGCGGGGCGTCCGCATAGAATTCGAGAAATGCGACTACCTCGCCCTGCACCAGCACCGGGAACGCGAACGCGGCGCGCAGGCCGTCGGCCAGCGCCGCGGCCCGGCGCACGAAACCATGCGCCTCGGCGATGTCGGGCAGCCATACCGCCTTCTTATCATGCAGCACCACATAAATGAACTGTCCCGTCTCCTTAGACAGGCGAATGCCCTGTGACACGCGCATGAACTCCCCGTGGCGCGCGAGATCGGCCGCCTGCCACACCGATTCGTCCGGAAGCTCCGAATCTTCACCCCAGCGGTCGGTGAACGCGACCCTCCCGAGCGTCCAATGGCCGGACTCGCGCAAGCGCGCCAAGCAGATCTTCATTGCCTCCACCGGCGTCGCCGCCTCGCTGACCGTGCGCGCGAGCGATTCCAGCAACTGCGCCAGCGCGGTCTTGCGCTGCAATTCCAGTTCGGCGCATTTGCGCGCGGTGATGTCTATCGAGGCCCCGGTCACGCCTACGCTTTCCCTGGCGGAATTAAGCAGCGGTTCCACCACGAGATCGAAAAAATATTTTCGCCGCGGCGTGGTGACCGACACTTCTGCTCTCGCGCTGACCCCGGTTTCCAGAACCTTGCGTTTCAGCGCGACGACCGGCCGTGCATCCTCCGGCGGCAGCAGTTCGAGATCCGTTTTGCCGATTACGTCCCGTGGCGCATACCCCAGCTGCGGCGAATACATCCAGGTATAGCGCAAATCCTGATCTTGATGAAACAAGGCCACGTCCACGCTCGTGAGCGCCATGCGCAGGCTGCGCTCGTTTGCATGCAGTTCCTCTTCTGCGCGCTTGCGTTGAGTAACGTCCAACAACGCGAACAGCAGTCCTTCGACCCGGCCGTTCTCGTCCTTCAGCGGATGCAGGGTCCAGTCCCAGTAAGTCACGCCCCATTCAGGATGGTCCGGGAATTCGAACGGATGCGCATAAGTGGTGAATGGCTCTCCGGTGGCGACCGCATTGCGAAAGATGGCTTCGACTTCCTCGCCCGGATACAGCGCGAAATGATTCTTGCCCACAAAGAATTCGGGCGCATAGCCGCATGCGTCCGCGTAGGCCTGGTTAACCCGCACAAAATTGCAATCCCGGTCCAGATAAACGATGCAGAAATGCGTGGTCGCGAAAATGCGGTCAAGCAGCTCGTAGTTCTGCCGCAGCGCTTTCTCCGCCTCGACCCGCGCTGATACGTCGCGCAGGACTACGGTAAACAGCCGCTCCCCCGCCCATTGCGTTTGCGCGATCGAGGCGTCGGAGCGGAATTCGGTGCCATCGGCCCGCAGCCCAACGATCTGGCCGAAACGGCCCATGCCACGGTTGGTGACCTTGGTGCGCGCAAAGTCGCGCATATGCACGTCGTGCGCCTCGCGATAGCGCGCGGGAATCAGCATGGAAATCGGCTTGCCCAGCAGCTGCGCCTCGCTATAGCCGAACATTTTCTCGGCTGCGGGATTGACAAGCACGATCTCATGGCGCTCGTCGAGGGCGATGACGGCATCCATGATCGATGCGATGACGCCAGCCAGTCGCGGTTCGCAACGCTCGCTCCCGGCGCGGCTGCGCGCCACCGCCGCAGTTGCGGCACCGGCGAGCGCCGTCGTCGCTGCGAGCTTTGCGCCCGGGCGATCCTTCCCGGCTTTCCGTCCCGCTTCTTTCATGAGGCGCCCCGTCTAATTGGTGGCTTGCCTCTCCTCCGGCGCCTGCGCTGTCATTGTTGCTTCTTTTTCGCGCAATGGCGGCGTCATGCTACCACGGCGCCGCTCCTCACGCTGCCCGCTGCGCCCCGGGGGGGACCTGCCTGGAAAGCAGATCCAGAGCCGATCTCCAGCCGCTTACCCCGCTACGCCTGGCGTGTTCTTGCCGTTTTCCGTTTCGCCGCCGTAGTCCCGTCTGCGGGCAGCAGGCTCGTGTATTTTTGGTAAAGCTCGAACAGGAACGCCACACGCTCGGCGTCGTTTCTGAAATTCTTCTTGCCGTAGGCTGCGTCCACTGCTGCATCGAGCCTGTGATGGGCTCTGACCAGCGCGGGTGGCATGGTGTCAGGGTCGTACAGGTCCGCAA
>JAJZUK010000095.1 GCA_021847125.1 Pseudomonadota bacterium
GCCCGCCACCACCGGCCCCAGCTCGCGCACCAGCGACAGCGCCACCAGCACGCCCAGCGCCGACGAGGAGCCGTAGCGCTCCAGGGTATCGTAACCCTGCAGGCCCAGCACCATGCCGACAAACAGGCCCGACACCAGGATAATGATCAGCGACAGCACGCCGGTAAAATAGATCTCGCGCACCACCAGCGAAAAGCGGCGCAAACACATGCCGGAGTTCTGCAGCGTCAGCAGCAGGAAACGGCTGGCGAAGCCGAGACGATGCACCGCGCTGGTCGCGCGTGCGCCCAGGTTCTCGAGAAAACCGGTCACCGCGCTCATTGCACGTCCTGCGCACGCAAATCGCGCGCATAGTCTTCGGCAGGATAGTGAAACGGCATCGGTCCGTCGGTCTCGCCGTACACGAACTGATGCACGAAGGGCTTGTCCGAGGCGCGCAGTTCGTCCGGCGTACCCTGGGTCACGATCAAGCCGTCGGACATGAAATAGACGTAGTCCACCAGTTCCAGCGCCTCGGCAACGTCGTGCGTGACGATGATGGAGGTGGCGCCGAGGGAGTCGTTCAGCCTTCGGATCAGCTGCCCGATGACGCCCATGGACACGGGGTCCAGTCCGGCGAAAGGTTCGTCATACATGATCAGCATCGGGTCGAGCGCCGTGGTGCGCGCCAGCGCCACGCGCCGCGCCATCCCGCCGGAGAGCTCCGAGGGCATGAGCCGGTGCGCCCCGCGCAGGCCCACCGCCTGCAGCTTCATCAGCACCAGATCGTCGATCAATTCCGGCGGCAAATCGGTGTGCTCGCGCATCTGGAAGGCGACGTTGTCGTAGCACGACATGTCCGTGAACAGCGCACCGAACTGGAACAGCATCCCCATTCTGCGACGCAGCGCGAACAACTCGTCGTGACCGAGCCTGGCCACCGCCCGGCCGTCGACACGCACCTCGCCCTGGGTGGGGCGCAGCGCGCCGCCGATCAGGCGCAGCAGCGTGGTCTTGCCGCAGCCGGACAGGCCCATGATCGCCACCACCTGGCCGCGGCGGATGTTCAAATTGACGCCTTTGAGGATCTGGCGGCTGTCGTAGGCGAAATACACGTTTTCGACCTCGACCAGATTGTCTGTTGCAGGCATCTTCGGCAGGCGCAGTGGCGTCAGGAAATCACGCAGAGCACGCATTCTACCAGACGGTTGCAGCCGCGCAGTCGGGGGAACCGGCCGCGCGCCGCCCGCGCGACGCTCAGGCGCGGGGCCTGTTTAACCGGCGCCGGCCTGTTATAGTAATTACTTTCCATCGCCCTCCGGATCCAATGGCGCAGTCGGCTGTCCGCTTCGAACAAGTCAGCAAGAACTACGGCCGCCAGGCGGTGCTGCAGGGGATAGACCTCGATATCGCCGCGGGCATGACCTTCGGCCTGGTCGGCATCAACGGCGCCGGCAAGACCACGCTGATCAAGTGCCTGCTCGACTTCTGCCATGTCGACCGCGGCAATATCGAAATCTTCGGCACGCGGCATACCGATAGCCGCGCCCGCTCGCGGCTGGCGTTTCTGCCGGAGCGCTTCATGCCGCCTTATTTCCTCACCGGCCGCGATTTCTTGAGCTATATGCTCACGCTGGACGAGCGCGCCACGGACGAGGAACGGGTGCGCTTGATGTTCGCCGCGCTCGATCTGGACGCGGCCGCGCTGGACCGGCCGGTGCGCTCGTATTCAAAAGGCATGACGCAAAAGCTGGGGCTGGCGGCCTGCCTGCTGGCCGAGCCCGACCTGCTCATACTGGACGAACCGATGAGCGGGCTCGATCCCCTGGCGCGCGCCCGGGTCAAGCAGTTGCTGCGGCAACTGCGCGATCAGGGCCGCACCCTGTTCTTCACCTCCCATGCACTGTCCGACGTCGAGGAAATCTGCGAACACATGGTGGTGCTGCACCGGGGCAGCTTGCGCTTTTCCGGCAGCCCGCGCGCGCTGATGCAGAGCTGCGGCGAGAACTCGATGGAGCAAGCCTTCCTCCAATGCATCGAAGGCGATGTTCATGGCTGACAAGCCCAGCCTGTTGATCGTCGACGACGATCCGCTGATCACCGAAACCCTCGCCTACGCCCTGGGCAAGGACTTCGACGTGATGGTCAGCGACTCGCGCGAAAAAGCGGTGAGCCTGGTACGCCGGCAGCGTACGCCGCCGCAGCTGGCCCTGGTGGATCTCGGACTGCCGCCGGTGCCGCACCGGCCGGACGAAGGCTTTCAGCTCATCGCCGAGCTGGTCGCGCACTCCCCGGCGATGAAAATCCTGGTGCTCTCGGGCCAGAACGATGCCGCCAACGCGCGCCACGCGCGCACCCTGGGCGCCACCGATTTCGTCGCCAAACCCTGCGAGGCCGAGGGCCTGAAGAAACTCCTGCTGCACGCGCTGCAGTTCCGCGCCGCGGAAATCTCCGAAGGCAGCGAGGCCGGGGGCGAGCAGTTGATCGGCGCCAGCGTATTGCTGGAAAAGCTGAAAAACCAGATCCGCCAGTACGCGGACTCGCCCTTCCCGGCACTGATCGAAGGCGAATCGGGCAGCGGCAAGGAAGTCATCGCGAGCAGCCTGCACCGCATGTCCTGCCGCAAGGACAAGCCCTGGTTCGCGCTCAATTGCGCCGCCATCGCACCCACGCTGGTCGAGCCCACCCTGTTCGGCTACTCCAAGGGCGCGTTTACCGGCGCCAACGCGAACAAGTCGGGCTATTTCGAGGACGCCCAGGAAGGCACGCTGTTCCTGGACGAAATCGGCGAACTGCCGCTGGAACTGCAGGCCAAGCTGTTGCGCGTGCTCGAGAACGGCGAGTTTCAGCGCGTCGGCGAGACCCAGCAGCGCACCTCGCGCGCGCGCGTGATCGCCGCGACCAACCGCGACCTGCGCCAGGAAATCCGCAACGGGCGCTTTCGCGCCGACCTGTATCACCGGCTGTCGGTGTTTTCCATCAACGTCCCGCCGCTGCGCGAGATGGGCGAGGACAAGTTGCTGCTGCTCGCTCACTTCACCCGCTTTTACGCCGAACAGGCCAAGCTCGCGCCATTTACGCTGGATCGGGAAGCCACCGAGCTGTGGCGCGGCTACCGCTTCCCCGGCAATGTGCGCGAATTGAAAAACATCGTGATCCGCCTGACCACCAAGTACCCGGGGCAAAGGCTGTCGACGCTCGAACTCGAACCCGAGCTCGAGCCGGCGCCGCCGGCGCAAGCCCAGGTCGGCGCGGCGGCCGAAGCCGGCCCGCCCGGCGACCCGCAGCTGCTGATCGAACAGGCGAAACGCCACCTGCAGCGCGAGCGCCAGTTCAATCTCGACGACATGCTCAAGGCCTGGGAGCAGGGCTATATCCAGGCCGCGATGAGCCTGACCCACGGCAACGTCAGCCAGGCGGCGAAAATGCTCGGCATCAACCGGACGACGCTGTACTCGCGCATGGATCAGCAGGACAAGAAATAAGCGCGCGCCATGTACCTCAACCATTTCGGCCTGGACGAGCCACCGTTCCGCATCACCCCGCACACCGAGTTCTTCTTCGCCGGCGCCAACCGCGGCGCGACGCTGGAGGCGCTGCTCTACGCCATCACCCACGACGAGGGCATCATCAAGGTTTCGGGCGAAGTGGGCAGCGGCAAGACCATGCTGTGCCGGGTGCTGATGGAGCGGCTGCCTGCGCAGGTGCAGACCATACTGCTGGCGAATCCGGCGCTGTCGCGCGACGAGATCCTCTACGCCATCGCCGAAGAACTCGACATCAATCAGCAAAGCGAGCGCATGTCGGTGCTGCTGCTCAAGCTGCAGGAACACCTGATCACGCTGCACGGGGAGAACCAGCGCGTCGTGTTGTTGATCGACGAAGCCCATGCCATGCCGCAGGAAACGCTGGAACAGATCCGACTGCTGTCCAACCTCGAGACCAGCCAGGCGAAACTGCTGCAGATCGTGCTGTTCGGCCAGCCGGAACTCGACGCGCACCTCTCGATGCCGCAAATGCGGCCCCTCAAGGAGCGCATCACCCAAAGTTTCCGCCTGGAGCCGCTGTTGCGCTCCGACGTGGACGCCTACCTCGACTTCCGCATGCGCGCGGCCGGCTACCGCGGACCGAAGGTGTTCGCCCCCGAGGCGGTGCGCGGCATCGTCAAAGCCTCGGAGGGCCTGACCCGGCGCGTCAACATACTCGCCGACAAAGCCCTGCTCGCCGCCTTCGCCGACAACCAGCACGGCATCACCGCCAGACATGTCGAGCGCGCCGTACGCGATTCCGAGTTTCATCGCCCCGGCATGAGCAAAGCCCGGATCGGCCTGGTGGCGGGCGGCGTGGCTGCGGGTCTGGCGCTGGGTCTGGGCCTGCATTTCCTGCTGTCGCCGCCGGTTTCACCGCCAGACGCACAGCGGCTCGCGCCGCAGGCCGCGATCCGCGTGCCGCCGGCCGCCATTGCGCCCGCGCATGCGGCCGCGGTCGATACACCGCCGGCGCAGCCTGCACCAGCCACCGCGCCTGCGCCGTCGAGCGCCGCGCCGGCCGAAGCCCGCGCTGCGCCCCCGAGGGAACAATCCGTCGCGCCAGCGGCAATCGGCCCCGAACCCGGCGCGACGGATAACTTGCCGCCGCCACCGCCCGCAGGAAAGCTCACGCGCGCGCGCTTCGCCGCCACCCAGGAATGGCTGAAAAGCGCGCCTGGCGATCACTATTCGGTTCAGCTGTTCACCGCCGGCGCGCGCGATCTGCACTCCGTGGAGGAGCTGCTTGCCCGGGCCACGGCAAGAAATCTCCAGCTATCGGATTTTTATGTGTATGGCGTCAAGATCGATGACCAGCAGCACTATCGCCTCGCGTTCGGACTGTATTCCACGTTCGCCGAAGCCAATCAGGGCATGAAGAGCCTGCCCCAGGCCTACCGGCAATTCAGTCCGTATCTGCGCAGCGTCGATCGCATGCGCAGCCAGAACCGCCAATAGCTTGATCGCCCTCGACTATGCGCGCGGCGCGCAGTCCGACCAGTACGCGCACGCCGGTTCCCGGCGCATATTGCGCTAACACCGTTGTGCTATATAATCCCCACGGGGAATCTATATACAGATCAATGGCGAAGGACATGAAACTTAAAGCTGGGCTGATGATCGGCACCTGTTTGCTCCTCGCCGGTTGCGGCATACAGCCGATGAAACCCTCGCCCGGACACGTGCAGGCTGCGGCGCCCGCGCCATCGGGCGACATTCCCGAGCCGGTGCGGATCACGCCCATCCTGCCCAAGCCCAAACCCGCCGCACGCCCCGAAACCTATAGCGTGGTGGTCAACAACGTCAAGGTGCAGGAACTGCTGTTTGCGCTCGCACGCGACGCCAAGCTGAATGTCGACATCCATGCCGGCATCGTCGGCAGCGTCACGCTCAACGCCATCGACCAGACGCTGCAGCAACTGCTCGCGCGCATCGCCAAGCAGGTCGACATGCGCTACGAGCTCGACGGCCCCAACCTGGCGGTAATGCCGGATACGCCCTATCTGCGCATCTACAAGATCGACTATGTCAACATGCAGCGCGACACCGACAGCAAAGTGGGCACCTCGACCCAGGTGGCGACACCGGGCGCCACGGCGGGAGGCGGAGGCGCCGGCGGCAACCAGTCCACCACTTCGATAACCAACAAGTCGACCAACCACTTCTGGGATACGCTGGTGAAAAACGTGCAGGACATACTGCGCGAGACGGACAAAATACTCCCCGCGCCGGGGCAGGCGCGCGCCCAGCCGGCCGCCGCCGCGCCTGCTGCGCCGGCGCCGCCGCCGGGCACCGCGTTTGTGCAGGCTACGGCGGCCACCG
>JAJZUK010000096.1 GCA_021847125.1 Pseudomonadota bacterium
TTGGGTTGCCGGCGTATCGATCGGTGCGATCAATGCCGCGCTGATTGCGGGCAATCCGCCGGCACGCCGCATCGAGCGCCTGCAGGAGTTCTGGCACCAGGTGTCCTCCGGCATGGGGACGCTGTCCGATGCGTTTGCCGCGCCGCCGTATGCGCGCGCCGCGGCAGGCATGCAGCGGCCGCGCGGCGCATTCAATCAATTCAGTGCGCTGTGGTCCGCGATGCTGGGCATTCCGGGCTTTTACCGACCGCAGCTGCTGCCGGCCCTGCTGCAGCCGGAAGGCACGCCGGCGGCGCTGGGCTTGTACGATACGGCGCCGTTGCGTGCGACGCTCGAGCGCCTGGTCGATTTCGATCTGATCAACGGCAAGAAGGTGCGCCTGTCCATGGGGGCGGTCAATGTGCGCAGCGGCAATTCGGAATATTTCGACAATTTCGAGCGCATCATCGGGCCGGAACACGTCATGGCCAGCGGCGCCCTGCCGCCGGCGTTTCCGCCGGTGACGATAGGCGGCGAGGCCTACTGGGACGGCGGCATCGTGTCCAATACTCCGCTGCAATACGTGCTGGATATGCGCTCCAGGGAAAGCCTCCTGATATTTCAGGTCGATCTGTTCAGCGCGCGCGGGGAAATACCGGTCAATCTCGCCGGCGTGCAGCAGCGGCAGAAGGACATCCTGTATTCCAGCCGCACGCGCTACAACAGCAACATGGCGGCCGAGGTCGCCAATACGCGCAAGGCGATGTGCGAGCTGCTGGCGAAGCTGCCGAAAAAGCTCAAGGACGATGCCTCGGTCCGCGATCTCGTGGCGTCCATGCATGCCGCGCCAACCGATATCGTGCATTTGATCTACAGGCAGGCGCGATATGAACTGGAGTCCAAGGACTACGAGTTCTCGCGCGCCTCGGTCCTGGATCATTGGCAGGCCGGACAGCAGGATCTGCGTGACACGATGGTGCATCCGGAGTGGCTCAAATGCTCCGGTTTAACCGAGGGCGTGACCCAGTACGATTTGACGCGCCATACGCGGCCGCTGTGAGCGGCGCACCCCGATACCCGAGGATTTCCAATCGATGAATATTGCCGACGTCAAAGCCAATGCGTTTGCCATGCCGCTGACCAGCCCGGCATTTCCGCGCGGGCCGTACCGCTTCAGCCAGCGCGAATACCTGATCATCACCTACCGCACCGACGCGGACGCGTTGCGTGAGCTGGTGCCCGAGCCGCTGGAAATCGGCGAACCGCTGGTGAAATTCGAATTCATCCGCATGCCCGATTCGACCGGTTTCGGCGACTACACCGAATCCGGTCAGGTGATCCCGGTAAGCTTCCGGGGGGTGAAAGGCGGCTACGTGCACGCGATGTACCTGAACGATCATCCGCCTATCGCCGGCGGGCGCGAGCTGTGGGGCTTTCCGAAAAAGCTGGCGGCGCCGACACTGGAGACCGAGATCGACACGCTGGTGGGCACGCTCGACTATGGAAAAGTGCGCGTCGCCAAGGCGACGATGGGATTCAAGCACCGCACGGCCGATCATGCCGCGGTGCTCGCCGCGCTTGCCGCGCCGAATTTTCTGCTCAAGATCATCCCTCACGTCGACGGTACAGCGCGCATCTGCGAACTGGTGCGCTATTACACGACCGAGGTGACGCTCAAAGGCGCCTGGAGCGGACCGGGTTCGCTGGAGCTGCATCCGCATGCGCTCGCGCCGGTGGCGCAGCTGCCGGTGCTCAAGTTCGAATCGGCTTTGCATTTCATCGCGGATCTGACGCTCGACCTGGGCGAAGTCGTGTACGACTATCTATCACCGCAAAAGGAGTAATGCATGTCACGGCTCGAGGGAAAAGTTGCGTTCATCACGGGTGCAGCCAGCGGCATAGGCAAGGAAATCGCATTGGAATTCGCGCGCGCGGGCGCGCGCATCGCCATCGCCGACCTGAACAAGCAGGCGGCCGACGCCGCCGCCGCCGAAATAGAACAGACCAGCGCCAAGGCGATCGGCTTGGCGGTGGACGTGACCGACGAGGCCCAGGTCGAAGCTGCGGTGCAGGCGACCATCAAGACGTTCGGCAACATCGACATCCTGGTCAACAATGCCGGCATCCAGATCGTGCACCCGATAGAGGAATTCAGCTTCGCCGACTGGAAAAAAATGCTGGCGATCCACCTCGACGGCGCGTTCTTGACGACGCGCGCCTGCTTCAGGCAGATGGTCGCAAGCAACAAAGGCGGCAGCATCATCTACATGGGTTCGGTGCATTCCAAGGAGGCATCGGTGCTAAAAGCCCCTTATGTCACCGCCAAGCACGGCCTGATCGGCCTGGCGAAAACGGTGGCCAAGGAAGGCGCCGCGCACAATATACGCGCCAACGTCATTTGCCCGGGCTTCGTGCGCACGCCGCTGGTGGCAAAGCAGATTCCGGAGCAGGCGAAGACGCTGGGCATAAGCGAAGACGAAGTGATCAAGAACGTCATGCTCAAGGAAACGGTCGACGGCGAGTTCACCACCGTTGCCGATGTCGCCCAGGTGGCTATGCTGTTCGCCTCATTTCCGACCAACGCACTGACCGGACAGTCGCTCGTGGTCAGCCACGGCTGGTTCATGCAGTAAGCGCGTATTTCAACCCGGGGTGGGGCGCTTCCCCTCTGCCTCGCTCGCTCTGGCGCGTTTCCCGCGCGCCTAGGCGCGGTGCCGACAGCCTGCGCGCCCACGCACAACCGATCCGGCTAGCGGCCCAGATCCTGGATGGCGTCGACCACCATGCCGGTGCCGACCGCAATCATCAGAATATCGGTCGCCACGCGCACGTAGCGATAACCCGGCGGCGGCATGCCGATCTGCATCACCAGCGGCTGCGGCACGTTGTAATAGACTACGTCGCGCGGCAACGGCCGCCCGAGCTGCCATTTCTTCGCCTGGCCCGGAGGCATGCAGCCGTTGTGTTTTTTCGCCAATCCCGGCGGGCAGCGGCCGCCGCGGAATTGGTCGGTGTAATACTCGCGCACGATCTCGCGGTGCCGCTGTTCGAAATGCCCGCCTTGCGCGACCGCAGGGCCCTCGCGCCGCGATTGTGCGCCGTCATCGCGCCGCTCGTTCTTTTGCGCGCCTCTTTGCTCGTCGCGCTGTTCGGCACGCTCATTCTTTCCGCCTTTGCCGCCGCCAGCCCAGGAAGGCTTTTCGGCCAGCACCGGTCCCGCTGCCAGGATGCCGCCGATAACAAGCGCCAACGAGGTTTTCATGTTCAAGCCTGAGTGTTTCATATTGATCTCCCGGTTGAGAATGCACGAACTCTTCGTAGCAACAAGTTCAGTCTAGTTACAACTATAGGGTAGTTCTGTGCGCAGGCACACACAAGGAACTATTAACGCCTGTGTTCGTTGCCGGACAGAGCTAAGGTCGCATGGAGCCGACAATCACCGCAACGATAGATGGCCCTCGAAACTTGGCGCGTCTAGCGGGTAGCAGCCGGAGATCCACACGCCCGGCGCTGGTTTTGAAGGCAAACATTTCCTTGGAGATACAAATCGGCGGCAGCGGCGGGGACAGCGGCTCCAGGCCGGAAGAAGCGGCACAGTCCGGCGGCGCATCGCAGACTGCCGGCACGTGCGCGTGCCGCCCGCTCCGGCTCGGTGTCTTTGAGAATGGCAGAATGGCAGAATGGCAGGCATGGCCGGGCGCCTGTAATATTGCGGCAGGTTATACGCGCGCCCCGGCGCTGTCTGTTCGGCAGCGAACCTAATATCGCACTATGCGCGCCAGCGTACTGAAGCAGCCCGGCGCTTGGCGTAATCTTCTTCGAAATTGCACGGCGCTGGCAGCCGGGGCGGTTCACTGAACGGAGGAAGTCATGCAATTATTTCTGATCCTGGGTATCGCCTTCGCCATCGGCGCGGTCACCTTTGCTTTGCAGAACAGCGTTCCGGTGTCGGTCGCCTTCGCGTTCTGGCGCTACGACAGTTCGCTCGCGGTAGTGCTGTTGGTGGCGCTCGGCCTGGGCGCCCTCATCGCCGGGCTGGTGTCGACTCCCAGCGTGATCAAGGGGCAGTGGGCCGGAGCGCGGCTGCGACGCCAGGTCGCCAGCCTGGAGGAGGACAAGGCGCTTCTGGAGCGCCGTGTACGCGAGCTCGAAGCGCAGGCGGCACAGATAGCACCGGCGGCAGCGCCGGCGGCGGAGGGCGCCGCACCCTATGTGGGCTTGAAGTCGCTGATGATGGCGCACGACGAGGCAAATCGAGATTGAGCGCGGACGGGCTTCGAGCCCTGGGGTCCAGATTGCGTTTTCATCGGCATTGTTCGCGCTGATCGATCTGCGCCTTGATCATGGATGATTCGGACCGACCGCGCGCGGCGGAGATAGCACATCCCGCCGCAAAACCGCGCGCCCCGCGTGCGATCGCGCTGTTCGAGGCGTGCAAAGGCCTCGCGGCGCTTGCGGCCGTGATCGGCGTGCTCGACCTGATGCATCACAACGTGCGCCAGCTCGCGATTGCGTTGATCGGGCGCTTCGACCTGAATCCGGACGCGCGCTATCCTTCGATTCTCCTGCATTACGCCGACTTGCTCCCCGGCGCCAATGTACGTCTATTGGTGGCGCTCGCCTCCGGCTACATTCTGCTGCGTTTGTTCGAGGCATACGGACTCTGGCGAGCACGGGCCTGGGGCGAATGGCTGGGCGCGTTGTCGGGCGGGATTTATATTCCGTTCGAGACCGTCCATCTGGTGCATCGGCCTTCGCTCATCAACGTCCTGGTGCTCGCGGGCAATGCGATTACGGTCTGCTATCTCGCGTTTCTGCTGTGGCGCCGGCGCAGGCACGACTTCTCCCGCGCTGCCCGGAGTTGAAGCTGCGCAACGCGGCCTCTGAAAAATCCGGTCGCCTGGCGCGAGGCCGAGTATGCCGCACTGCGCGCCAACGGCGCAGACCGCTGTGACGATCGCGTAAGCGAGGACTTTTTCGATGCGGAAAACTAGCGGACGCAGGTCGACCTGATTGCCCACGCACTGACGCACGGCGCGTAATCCGGTCCGGTCATGCATCGATGCCAGCGACCCGGCGCTATTGTTCCGTGCAGCGCGGACAGCGTTGACTATACTTTGTAAGCTGACTGTTTTCCTGAAAGGAAGCCATCGTGCCATCTACAATCAAACACAATCCGGCTGGTGCCGGAGCTGGGGCCATGCCCGCGCTGGTTTTGTCGGCGTGTGCTATTGCTGCCCTGCTGTTCACGGGCATGGCCGCCGCCGCAGGCGGCAAGCTGTCGGAGGCGCAGGCGCGCTACCGGCAGGATCGTGCCTCGTGCATGAACGTCCAGTCCAACGAGGATCGCGCCACTTGTCTGCGCGAAGCCGGCGCCGCGCTGCAAGCGGCCAAGCGCGGGCAATTTGACGATGACCAAGGCTCCTACGAAAAAAATCGACTGCTTCGCTGCGACCGTCTGAAAGGCGATGATCGGGAGGACTGCATACGCCGGATGCACGGCGAAGGCACGGTCAAGGGCAGCGTGGAGAGCGGAGGCACCTATCGGGAACTGCGGACGACTGTGCCGGCGCAGTAGGCCGATTGCGTACACGTGCTGCGTGTCCATGCGATGCGCTTGCAGGTGCCCCAGGAACCAAGCATGCACCTCGAGCGGATCTGGGCAACGATCTGATTGACTATTATTTTCCCACACTGACGGGGCCTGCCCGGTCCGTCGGTGGACAGCGGGAGACGACATGAACGCCACACAGCAGTTGCACAATCTGGGCCAGAGCCTCTGGCTCGACAACATTACGCGCGGGCTGCTGACCAGCGGCACGCTCGG
>JAJZUK010000097.1 GCA_021847125.1 Pseudomonadota bacterium
TCGCCGGGCCGAAGAGTCTGCCGCCGGATGTTTTTCGTGGACAGGAGAGCCCCCAACATCCGCCACGATGATCTCATGTTCCCTTGGAATTTTGCTTGCGCTGGATCAAATCCGGCGGCGACTCGCGCGGCAGAACCGCAGCCTTCATGTTTCGTTTTTGATAATTCAATATTATTGATAAACAGTATGATAAGTGTCATATTTAAAGTGATATCTAACATGTTCTGACCGACTGTGATCGCGGTCAAGGCCTGCGGCGGGTGGGGAATTAGCATAGTCGTGCAGCGCTGGAACCCGATGCGCCGCCCGGGGGCGAAATCCGGCGGGCGCGGATTGGATTTCGGGCTGCCGGCATGCATCCATGGCAGAGTACCCATCACATTTGGTGCGGCAGCGCGTGTTGCGCGACGGTACGCCTGTGACCATCCGGCCGATTCGTCCGGAGGATTCGGGCATGGAGCAGGAGTTCGTGCGCCATCTGTCGGACGATTCGCGCTACTTCCGCTTCATGGGCTCCTTGCGCGAGCTGCCGCAGAAGAAGCTCAAGCTGTTCACCGAAATCGATTACCGGCGGCACATGGCGTTTGTCGCGACCATCCTGAGCGAAGGCAAAGAACTGGAGATCGGGACCGCCCATTATGCGGTCACCGATAAACCCGGGACCTGCGAATTCGCAATAGTGATCGACGATGCCTGGCAAGGCAGCGGCGTGGGCGGGCAGCTGATGTATTCGCTGGAAACAGCGGCGCGCGAGCAAGGCTTCAAGGTCATGGAGGGCATGGTGCTCGCGGACAATTACAAGATGATCAAGTTCGCGCGGCAGCTTGGCTTCAAATGCCACCGCGATCCGGGCGAGGCCGACATCATGCGCGTGGAGCTGCAGTTATGACGCAGTCTTGATATTCGTCAAGGATGGCCAGGGGTGGCGCGCTACCCTGAAGTCATAGTCAGCGTCGCGGCCCTGGCTACAGTCCAACCAGCGCATCGGCCACGCCGCGTGGAGGTCGAGCCAGATGTTAGAAACTGCGAGCGGCACGGCAACGGCGGCCGTCGAAACCATTCCCGGTTATCCGGCCGGTCATGCGGTCAGGCCGAACATCAGCGACTACGCCGCGTTCCGTTCCAGTTTTTCGTGGGATAAGGCGCGGCGCGAGCTCGATGGCCTGCCCGCGGGCGGACTCAATATCGCGCACGAAGCGGTCGATCGCCATGCAGCGGGCGCGCGTGCCGATCGCGTCGCATTGCGCTGGTTGGGCAAGAGCGGGGCCGCACGGGATTTTTCCTACGCCAAATTGCGCGAGGATTCCAACCGCTTCGCGAACGTGCTGCGTGAACTGGGCGTGGGCGCGGGCGAGCGTGTATACATCCTCACCGGACGCATACCCGAACTTTATATCGCCGCATTGGGTGCATGGAAAAACCGCAGCGTGGTGTGCACGCTGTTTTCCGCATTCGGTCCGGAGCCGATCCGCGCGCGCATGGCGATCGGCGATGCGCGCTTGCTGGTCACCACGCCGATGCTGTTCCAGAGGAAGATTCAGCCGATCCTGAAGCAGCTGCCCGGACTGCGGCATGTGTTGCTGGCGCGGGAGGCCGACGACGAAGACGCTGCTGCGGGCACGCTCGATTTCGCCCAATCGCTGGGCCGGGCGAGCGAGCAGTTCCGCATCGCGCCTACCGATCCAGAGGAGCCGGCGCTGCTGCACTTCACCAGCGGCACCACTGGCACGCCGAAGGGAGCCGTGCATGTGCATCAGGCGGTGGTAACCCATTATGCGACCGGCAAATCGGTGCTCGACCTGCATGCCGAGGACATATTCTGGTGCACGGCGGACCCCGGCTGGGTCACGGGAACTTCCTACGGCATCATCGCGCCGCTTGCGCATGGGGTCACCAGCATCGTCGATGAAGCCGACTTTGATGCGGAGCGCTGGTATCAGATCCTGGAACGGCACAAGGTGAGCGTCTGGTATACCGCGCCGACCGCGATTCGCATGATGATGAAGACCGGGCTGGCGCCGCTCGCAGGACGCAAGCTGCCCGCGCTGCGCTACCTCGCCAGCGTAGGCGAGCCGCTCAACCCGGAGGCGGTGCGCTGGGGCGTCACGGCCTTCGGCCTGCCCTTTCACGACAACTGGTGGCAAACCGAAACCGGCGGCATCATGATCGCAAATTTCCCTGCACTCGATGTCCGGCCCGGCTCCATGGGCATGCCGGTGCCGGGAATCGAAGCGGCGATCGTGCGCGTCAGCAAGGCCAACGACAGCGCCGGCGTCAGCGTTGCGATAGTAGAGGAGCCCGGCGTCGAAGGAGAACTCGCGCTGCGTCCGGGGTGGCCGTCGATGTTCCGCGAATACCTGAATGAGCCTGAACGCTACCGCAAGTGCTTCGCCGGCGGCTGGTACCTCACGGGCGATCTGGCGCGGCGCGATGCGGATGGCTATTTCTGGTTCGTCGGGCGCAAGGACGACGTAATCAAGACCTCAGGCCATCTGATCGGTCCGTTCGAGGTGGAGAGCGTGCTGATGGAACATCCGGCGGTGGCCGAAGCCGGCGTCATCGGCAAGCCCGACCCGGTTGCGCTGGAAGTGGTGAAGGCGTTCGTCGCGCTCAGGACCGGCTACGCGCCCAGCGAAGCACTGAAGAAAGACATCATGGCGCATGCGAGGAAGCGTCTGGGTGCCGTGGTGGCGCCGAAGGAAATCGATTTCCAGCAGAGCCTGCCCAAGACCCGCAGCGGCAAGATCATGCGCCGTCTGCTGAAAGCGCGCGAACTGGGCCTGCCCGAAGGCGATGTCTCGACGCTGGAGAGCATGTGAACGGCGGACGGCGGCTATGAGCATCCACAAGACAGCGGCGACGCCGGGCGCCGAGAGCGAGCATCTGCTGTGGCTATTGCGGCAGATGCTGCTGATCCGCCGCTTCGAGGAAAAATCCGCCGAACTCTACAGCGCCGGAAAGATTCGCGGCTTCCTGCATCTGTATATCGGCGAAGAAGCCATCGCCGTGGGCGCGATGCAGGCGCTCAGCCCCGAGGACGCGGTGGTCGCGACCTACCGCGAGCACGGGCAGGCGCTCGCGCGCGGCCTGCCCGCCGGAAAAATCATGGCGGAAATGTACGGCAAGGCGAACGGCTGCAGCCGCGGCCGCGGCGGCTCGATGCATCTGTTCGATGCCGCGCGACGCTTCTTCGGCGGCTACGCCATCGTCGCCGGTGGCCTGCCGGTCGCCGTGGGCCTTGCGCTCGCCGACAAGCTGCAGCAGCGGCAGGCAGTGACGGCGTGCTTCTTCGGCGACGGCGCCGTGGCCGAAGGCGAATTCCATGAATCGCTCAATCTTGCGGCGCTGTGGCGGCTGCCGGTGCTGTTCCTGTGCGAAAACAATCTCTATGCGATGGGCACTTCGGTCGAGCGCTCGGAGTCGCAGACCGATCTTCACCTCAAGGCGCAGAACTACAACATCGCGGCCGAGGCCGTCGACGGAATGGACGTGCTCGCGGTGGAGTCGGCGGCGCAGCGCGCGGTCGCACAGGTGCGCCGCGGCGATGGGCCGTATTTCCTCGAGTTGCGCACTTATCGCTATCGCGCGCACTCGATGTCGGATCCGGAGCTCTACCGCAGCAAGGAGGAGGTCGCGCAGTGGCGCGGCCGCGATCCGATCTCCTTGTTCGACGCTTACCTCAGAGGCCAGGGCATGTTGGACGATGCCGAGCTGAAGGCGCTGGAGACCGATGTCGCCAACGATGTCGATTGGGCCGTGGCCGAAGCGGAGAAAGGCGCGTGGGAGCCGGTCTCCGATCTCGAGCGCGACGTTTACGGCAGCGTCGCGGTTTAACGTTCAATCATCGCAACCGGGAGCGCAGACGCCGTGGCCAAGATGACTTACCGCGAGGCAGTGCGCGAGGCGATGCGCGAAGCATTGCGCGCCGATCCGCGCGTGTTCCTGATGGGCGAGGACGTCGGCAAATACGGCGGTGCGTTCGCGGTGAGCCATGGGCTGCTGCAGGAATTCGGGCCCAAGCGCATACGCGACACACCTTTGTCCGAATCGACTTTCGTCGGCGCCGGCATCGGCGCGGCCCTGGGCGGCATGCGCCCGATCGTTGAAATCATGACCGTCAATTTCAGCCTGCTCGCGCTCGACCAGATTGTGAACAATGCCGCGACCTTGCGCCATATGTCGGGCGGACAATTCGGCGTGCCGCTGCTGATACGCATGGCAACCGGCGGCGGGCGCCAGCTCGCCGCGCAGCACTCCCACAGCTTGGAAGGCTGGTATGCGCATATCCCGGGAATCAAGGCCGCGGCGCCGGCTACGGTCGCCGACGCCAGAGGCCTGCTGCTTGCGGCGCTGAAGGAACCGGATCCGGTAGTCCTGTTCGAACACGCGACCTTGTATCCGCTCGAAGGCGAGAGCGAGGACGGCACGCCGATGCAATTCGGGCGCGCGGCGCTGCGGCGCGCCGGCCGCGACGTGAGCCTGATCACTTATGGCGGGGCGCTGGGCAAAACGCTGCGCGCGGCCGCGCTGCTGGCCGAGCAGGGTGTCGATGCCGAAGTCATCGATTTGCGCAGCCTGCGGCCGCTGGACACCGAAACTATATTTACTTCGGTGGCGCACACGCACCGGGCGGTGATCGTGGAGGAAGCCTGGAAGACCGGCGGCTTCGCCGCCGAGGTCAGCGCCTGCATCATGGAAGGCGCGTTCGACGCGCTCGACGCGCCGGTCGCGCGCGTATGCGGCGCGGAAGTGCCCATGCCTTATGCGCCGCAGCTTGAGCAAGCCGCATTGCCGCAGCCGGAGACCATAGTCAAAGCGGTGCAGGGGTTGCTGTAGCCATGGCGGAGTTCCTCATGCCGCGGCTCGGCGCCGATATGACAGCCGGCAAGGTGGTTCAATGGCTGAAGCGGCCGGGGGAGCGCATCAAGCGCGGCGAGGTCATCGCCGTGGTCGAAACCGACAAGGCCAACGTCGATGTGGAATCCTTCATCGAAGGCGTGCTGGAAAAAATTCTGGTCGCGCCTGGCGACGAACGGCTGCCCGTAGGAACGCCGCTCGCGCTGATTCGCACCGAAGGAGCCGCGGCGCCGCCCGCGCCCGCCGCCGCCGTCGCGCCGGTTGCAGCTGCGCCTATCCCGGCTGCAGCGGTCGCGCCCGCAGCACCTGTGGCTGCAGCGGTCCCGCCCGCAGCGCGGGCGGCGGCATTGACTAGCGCCGCCGGCGAGCGCGCGCGCGTTTCTCCGGCAGCACGCAAGCGGGCGCTGGAATTGCGGCTCGATCCGGCCGCACTCTCAGGCAGCGGCCCGCAGGGGCGGGTCACGCTGGCCGACGTCGAGCGCGCGGCGCAGGCCGCGCCGGCCGTTCGGGCGCAACCCAGCCCAGCCGAGGCTGCCGCCGCGCGCCAGCTGCGCATGCGCGAAGCGATCGCCACCTCGATGGCGCGCTCCAAGCGCGAAATTCCTCACTATTACCTCGCCTGCACCATCGACATGGGGCGCGCGCTGGCCTGGCTCACCGAGCGCAATGCGGGCCGTGCAGTGACCGAACGGCTGATCTACGCGGTGCTGCTGATCAAAGCCACGGCGCTTGCGCTGCGCGAGGTGCCGGAACTCAACGGTTTCTGGATCGACAACCGTGCCCAGCAAAGCGAGGCCATCCATGCAGGGATCGCGATATCGCTGCGCGGCGGCGGCCTGGTTGCGCCGGCATTGCACCACGCGGATCAGCGCTCGCTCGATGAGTTG
>JAJZUK010000098.1 GCA_021847125.1 Pseudomonadota bacterium
GCCAAACGCGCCTGCGGGCTTGACCGCCGCAGGCGTTTGTTTTGCGCCCAGTGCCCCGCCTAGCTTCTCGCACACGGCGTAATCCAAGCGGCAGCAGCCGCGATTCGCTGTCTCAGAAAAGCAAACAGCCCGGACATTGCCGGGCTGCCTGAATCGACGCGTTTCCTGCGGCCGCTGCGCCGCGGTTGGCTTCAGCCGATAACTACACCCTGATTCTCGCTTCTTTGCAGGACGGCTTTCGGGGTCTTCGCGATCCACATCTGGTACATGGATATGAACCACATCAGGGCGAAACTCACGCCCTGTACGGCGCCCGCGGCCATGGTCGCATACGCAAACGGATGATAGATCTTGACCAGGTACCAGGAGCTGATGTCGATCGCCACGCACAGCAGCGGCAATCCCATGATCAGGTACTTGAACCATAGCGGCCGCACGTAGGCGTGGCTGAAAATGGTGCCGACGAGGAAGAAGATGAAGGTCATCCCGAACAGGTGGATATGCGAAACCCGGACCAGGGTGAAAATGTCGGTTCCGGTATCCTGCTCGGTTACCTTCTTGATATTGTCGTACCCGCCCAGATTGATCAGGTGCGGGTTGCTGCCGTCATGGCAGGACATGCAGCGCTTGTCGATGGTCGGCCGGATGAAGGTTTCGTAGGTTGGGCGATCCGCGCCTTTTTGCACCCAGTTCACCAGCGCATTGGCTTCCTCGGCCGGCAGCATGGTCGACATCGGCCCGCGCAGGGCCGCTTCCAGGCGCGAGCCTTTGCCCGTGCCGGAATAGGCGATCACCAGATCCTCGTATGACAGCCCCGGTTTTCCATCGCGTCCGGCGTAGACGTGGGTCAGGTAAATGATGGCGAACAGGTAGCCCATGCCGAGTATGCACAGCGCCCCCGAATACAGGATGCGCATGCTGTACGGCAGTTCAGAATAGTGGTTGTACAGCCGATGCAGCGGGGTTGCGCTCATAATCGTGTCCTTTGACTTTTTTGTGGAACCTGCGGGCCCGGCGACTTGCCGACACCGCAGCTTCCTTCCTGAGAACTGTTACCGCATTATTGATTACCAACGATTACCTACAGGACCGCAGCATCTGCCTGCGGGCCAACTTTCGCGCCCCGCACTCACTTCGACGGCAGAGGCAGGAATACGACGGCGCGCGCCTTCTGCCGGGAGTAATGCTCCGCCAGGCCGCCGACATCGGCTTCGCTCAGACCGTCCAGCATCGCACTCATCGCGGTGCTTTTGCGCTCGCCCTTTTGATAGGCGCGCATGACGCGCTCCAAGTATTCGGCGCGCTGCGAGGCAAGCGCCGGTACGCGCACGTCGGTGCTGTTGCCGCCGACGCCGTGGCAGCGGTCGCAGCGCTGCGCCATTTCTTCGGTCGTGAGCGGCTTGCGCACCTTCGGCGCCTGCGGCATCTGATTCGCGTAATAGGCGGCCAGATTCTTGATCGTGGCTTCGTCGACGGACGCTGCCGGTGCTTTCATCGACGCATCGCTGCGCGACCCATCCTTGTAGCTTTTCAGCGCGGCGACAAAGTACTGCGCGTCCTGGCCGGCAAGGCTGGGCGCGCTGCCGGTGCTCACGCCGCCTTCCCCATGGCAACCGGCGCAGGCGACAGCCGCAGTCTTGCCCGCCGCCTGATTGCCCGGTGAGGATGTCTTGGCCTTGCCTGGCTTTTGCAGAGCGAAATACAGTGCGATATCCTCGAGTTCGGAGTCGGTAACCGCCGAAACGAGCGTCTTCATCATATCGTGCTTGCGCTGACCGCTCTTATACGCCTTCACCGCCTCGACGATGTATTTGGGATCCATGCCGACCAGGTTCGGCATGCCGGGCGTGCTGCTGATACCGGTGTCGCCATGGCAGCCGGCGCAGCCGGAGGCCGCCGCCTTGCCTGCGCTTAGGGGACTCTGCTTCGCCGCTCCGCCTTTGGCGCTAGGCGGGGCCGCCTGGGCCGGATCCAGGTTGGCGTAGTAAGCCGCCACTTTAATCAGTGCGTCATCGCTCAGAAACTTGACCGCGTTGTTCATGGGTGTATTGCCACGCCCGCCGACCTGGTACACGCGCATCTCGAGGTAAAGATAGCCCGCTCGCTGCCCCGCGATATTGGGCATGTCCTTGTCCTTGGCCTTCGGGATGCCGTTCAGGCCATGACAGCTCGCGCACGACGCTTCCGCTACGCGCTTGCCCTCGGCGATGTCCTGCGGCGTCGCCAGAGCGGCGCGCAGTTCCCCGCCGGGGCCGGAATCCTTTTCGGCAGCAGGGACCGCAGTCGCCATCAATCCCGCGACCAATATTCCCATCGTCAGGACGTTAGAAACCACCAGCTGTGCATTTCGCTTCATCAAGCTTCCTTCGATCGAGCATCCAAACCTGCAAAATCTCCTGCCCGCGAGACCAAGCATCGCCGGATTCCACTACTCAAAATTGGGGGTAAAGCTTACGGTATGCGTCTTATGCTTTGCCAATCAGCATACTGGGAAATCTTAGCATGAACCGCTGATATTCGGAGGGGCCGGATCTCCAAAAACCACGACAGATGCACCAGGTTTGATCTATCTCAAATTACTCACTTGGCCCCGCGCACTGCCAGCATCGCCGCTTCCATGCGGCTGCGCACATGCAGCTTTTCCAGAATATTGGTGATGTAATGCTTGATGGTCTTCTCCGACAGATGGAGCCGCTCGCCGATCTCGCGGTTGGTCAGGCCCTCCACCACGAGCTTGAGGATCTCCGACTCGCGCTCGGTCAGGCCTTCCAGCGGATCCTGCGGCACCGTATTGCGGCTGAGCGTGACCAGAATCCCCGCGGCCAGCGACGGCGTGACATAGACCTCGCCTTGCGCGACCGAGCGGACCACGCGCGCCAGTTCGTGTGCGGACACGCCCTTGAGCACATAGGCGCGCGCGCCGGCCTTGAACGAAGCGAGCAATTTGTCCTCGTCTTCGGCGACCGTCAGCATCAGGACCTTAGCCGCAGGGCAGGCAGCGCGAATCTTGTCCGCGGTGACGATGCCGCCCCAGCCGGGCATGGTGATATCGAGCATCACCACGTCGGGAACCAGGTCGCAGGCCAGGCGCAGCGCGTCCTCGCCGCAGGCCGCCTGACCGACGACATCGAAGTCCGGCTCCGCGGCGAGCGAATGCACCACGCCTTCGCGAAACAGCGGATGATCGTCCGCCACGAGAATACTGATCCGTTCAGCCATCGCCGTACTCCTGCTGTGCCAGGGGCAGCGAAGTGCGCACCACGGCGCCCTGCCCGGGGATGCTGCGCACCTCGAAACTGCCGCCGAGAAGCTCCACCCGCTCGCGCATCCAGTCCAGGCCGAAATGGCCATCGGGCTTCAGCGCCTTGGGATCGAAACCCGGGCCGTCATCGGCTACCTCGACGACGACGGCGCCGGTGGCGCTGCTCACCGCCACCCGCTGATTGCGGCCGCCGCCGTGGCGAAAGCCGTTCGCGAGCGATTCCTGCAGCACGCGGAACAGCGTGATCCTTACCGGCAGCGGGGCTGTCAGCGGGGCATTGCTGAGCGTGAGCGGAACTGCAACGCCGGTCTTGCGCTGATGATCGGCGGCGGCGCGCTGCAGTGTTTCAACCAGCGACAGCTGCTCGATTTCAGGCAGCTGCAGTCCGCGCAGAATCGCGCGCAGGTCATTGAGCGCAGACTGCAGCGCGAGCTGCACCGTGCGAAATTCCTCGCCCACGCTGCCGCCGCGGCCGATGGAATGTTCGCAATTGCCGCAGACATCGCCGAGCACCTCGATGCGCATCGCCGCCAGCGCCAATCCCTGGCCCGGACCATCGTGCAGGTCGGTCGCGATATTGCGCAGGAACTGCTCGTTCAGCGCCATGGTGCGCGCGGCAGCGCGGTTTACCCGCTCGTGCAGATGTTCGTTTTGCGCCAGCAGCGCGGTCAGCTGCGCGACTTTTTCGTTGAGCTCGCCCTGCGTCACCTTGATCGTGTCGTTCGCGTTCTTCACCAATGTCGCCAGCAGCACCAGCATCGCCAGCGTGATCGCGCCGTGCACGCCCCAGCTGCGCAGCTGCGCGGCGCGTACGCTCTGCTCCAGGCCCTCGGCCGTGTTGAAAAACCCCGCGACCGCGAGCACGCTACGGTCGCGCTCTGCGCGCAGCGGCGTGTAGGTTTCGATCAGGCGTGACCAGCTGCTGTCCCGGAATACATTCTCGAGTTCGGCCCGCTCCACGACGCGCGAGCGCACCTCGCCGGCAAATGCCGATGCCAGCGCCGGCTCCATGGCGTAGATCGTGCCCACGGCGGACGGATCGGCGCTGTCGTAGATGATGCGGCCGTTGCGCCCCCAAATCTTGAGCGCCACGATGTGCTCGCCCAGATGCGTGCCGGAGAGCATGCGGTCGAGCGCTACGCGGTCGGCGTCGTCCAGCCGCTCGCCGCCGGCCAGGGATTGCACGTGCGGGGAAATCGCGCCATCGAGGTACATGTTGGTCACCACGCCGGTACTGCTGATGACCCCCGCTTCTATCTGTTTCCCCACCCAGGTGCCGATCAGCACCATGCCGCCCAGCAATATCAGGAAGCCGAACAGCAGAAACCGCTGGAGGAGGCTAAGCCTGGAAAAAGCGTTCATGGCAGCACCAGTTTATATGGGAACAGGGTAGCACCCGCCCTGGGTCGCCGCCAGCGCCTAAGGTCTCGGACCAACGACCCAGGAGTCGCATAACAAATCGCGCCCTCGGTCCGTTGTGCCGCGGCCGGCGGCTGCGCATCATGCATTCCAGGATTAAAGCATAAAGCCATGTCGACGCGATGTTGCATCCGCTCAAACCTATCGATATCCACAGCAATGCTGGTGGCGCTGCTTACCTGCTGGCCGGCAGCGGCTCGGGCGGCGGCAGCGTCGGGGGCCAAGCCGAGCGTGTACGAGGCTGTATTGGAGGAGCAGGGCCGCGGCACCCCGGAAATATCGACCGGGGAAATGAATGCGGTCCTGTCCACGGGCAGCGCCATCGTGTTTGACGCGCGGCCACCGAACGAATATGCGATTGCGCATATACCCGGAAGCATCAATCTCGACGAAAAAGCGCTGGGGCGCTTCACCCAGACCTACGCCGACCCTACGGCCGCGATGGTGGTGTATTCCGATGGCCCCTTCTGCGATCTGGCCAGGAACAAAGCCGGTGAACTCCGGCGCCTGGGCTACGTGAAGGTAAGCCGCTATCAACTCGGCCTGCCGCTGTGGCGCATGCTCGGCAACGCCGCCGAAACCAGCCTGCAGGGCGTGCGCGAGATCTTCCGCTCCGGCAATGCGGTGATCGTGGACGCGCGCAGCCGCGCCGAATACGCAGCCGGTACCATGCCCACCGCACAGAGCATCCGCGCGGGCGAGGCCGGCCAGGCCAAACAGGACCGGCGCCTGCGTTATCTCGACCCGAATACACGCATCGTCGTGTTCGCGAACAGCGCGCGCGAAGCGCGCGGCGTGGCCGAAGAAATTTCGCGCAATGCGTTCCCCAACAGCAGCTACTTCGGCGGAACCTATCAAGAATTGAAACGCGAAAAATTCTTTGTGGAACGCCCGCCCTCCCCGGTTTTCCTGGAAGGTCTTAACCGCTGAACCGAAAGGCAACCATGCCCAAGCACATCGTTCGACTGATCCTGATCCTCGTTGCCGTTCTGGCCGTAGCGGCGATCGCCAAGCCCATCCTCACGGTCGATTCGTTTTACCGCTTCAGATCG
>JAJZUK010000099.1 GCA_021847125.1 Pseudomonadota bacterium
CAGACATCCCCGCCGGTCTATATCGAGCAGGGCGCATCCCAGACGCCGCCGATTCGGACTCAGGTCCAGGGCGACTGGTACTACTGCGCGGCGTCCGGGGCCTATTACCCCAATGTAGCGGAATGTCCCACCGGCTGGCAGCGCGTGCCCGCGCAGCCGACCTCCCGCTAAGGCCTAGGAGCATCGATCATGTCCAAGTTGATACGTATTTCACCTGTGGTCGCGCTGTTGGCCCTGGGCGCCTGCACCACCATCCCGATCGGGCCCAGCGTCATGGCGCTGCCCGGGACAGGCAAGAATTTCGACCAGTTCCGTGCCGATGATGCGCTATGCAGGCAATACGCGCTGGACCAAGTCGGCGGCGCGACCGCGAACGAGACGGCCGTCGAAAGCGGCGTGAAGAGTGCCGCTGCCGGGGCTGCGGTGGGCGCGCTGGCCGGCGCGGCCATGGGCGGGCATCAGGGAGCCGGCGTCGGCGCCGGAATGGGCTTGCTCGTGGGCAGCGCTGCAGGTGCGAACGCCGGCCACAGTTCCGGCTATGGATCGCAGCGCCGTTACGACAACGCCTACGTTCAATGCATGTACGCCAAAGGCGAACGCGTGCCGGTTTCGGTCCAACTGAGCGAATCCCCGCGCAGCTATGCTCCGCCGCCTGCGCCGGCGGGCGCCTACGTTCCGCCTCCTCCTCCCGGCTACCCGCCGCCTCCGCCTCCGGGCGCAGTCCGTTGAGCGCCGCGCAAGCAAATGGCTGCGCGTGCCGGCGAATGTGCCGCCCGGCGTTCCGCGCTAGCGGCGTTCAGCTATCCAGCGCCTGATACGCGAGTTGCCGCATCAACGCACGATAGTGCCGGCGCAGTTCGGGCGCGCACAGCATCAGCACGCCGATGAGCTGCTCCTGCGGATCGACCCAGAAATACGTGCCGTACACGCCTGACCAGTAAAAATCGCCGACCGATCCCGGCACCGGGTTGCGCCCCTGCTCCTTGCGCACGCAGAAACCGAGGCCGAAACCCTGTCCGAATTCGGGCATGGGCGCGGATTCCTCGAACTGGGCGCGCGTGCCCGCACTGAAGCGCACGCCGGGCGGCAGGTGATCGCTGGCCATCAGCGCGACCGACTTGCGCGACAGGATGCGCACCCCCTCGAGTTCGCCGCCGTTCAGCAGCATTTGCGCGAAGCGCAGGTAGTCCGGAGCCGTGGAGACCATGCCGCCGCCGCCGGACAGGAATGCCGGGCGCAGCGTCAGGTCGCGCGGCATGGGCGGCCGCTTGCCAGTCGCCGCATCGATCTGCGGCTCGGCGATGCGGTCCGCCTTGTCCTTTGCCACCGTGAAGCCGGTGTCTTTCATGCCCAGCGGCGCGCTGATGCGCGTCTCGATGAACGCATCGAGATCCTGGCCCGAGATCACCTCGACCAGGCGCCCGAGCACGTCGGTGGACATGCCGTAGTCCCACACTTCGCCCGGCTGGTGCTGCAGGGGCAGTTGCGACAGCTTGGCGATGAACTCGGCGCCGGTCTGTTTCGGGTCGAGCACATTCGCCGCCCGGCAGGCCTGTTTCACCAGCGTATCGCCGAACTGCCCGTAGGTCAGACCCGAAGTGTGGCGCAACAAGTCCTGCAGCGTCATCTCGCGCGCGGCCTGCTCCAGCTTCAGTTCGGGCTTGCCCGTCGCGCCCGCGACCTCGACCCCGACCTTAAGGCCTTTCAGTTCCGGCAGATAGGTCGAAACCGGATACGCCAGCCGCAGCCGCCCCTCCTCGGCCAGCATCATGATCGCCACCGAGACCAGGGGCTTGGTCATGGACGCGACGCGGAAGATGGAATCGATCGCCATCGGCAGCCGCTGCTCGCGGTCGCGAAAGCCGAAGGCCTCCAGGTAGGCGAGTCTGCCGCGCCGCGCGATCAAGGCGACGGCGCCCGGAATGAGGCCTCGGCCCACGTCGGCATCGAACAGCTCTTTGATGCGCGCGAGGCGCCCGGGGATCACACCGCTTGCTTCAGGTTTGGTCATGGCAATACATCCCGAATTTGAAATGGCCGGCTATGCGGCCAGTGCCCGTGAATTCACTCTTGGAAGATGGCGCCGCAAAGCCGGATTCAGCGTGCGCCGGCGCGTTCGATCTCGACCAGACAATCGTAAAACGTGGCCGCTCCGCCCATGTCCGCGATCGCCTGCGACGTGACTTCGTTCGCGTTGCGGCCGTCGGGCGAGAGCTTTTTCCACCACACCGACAGCGCCGCCACCACGCCCGGGCGCGCGCGGTCCGACACGCGCGCCCTGGCCGCGAACCAACCGCGATCGTTGTAGATGCGCACCGCGTCGCCCTCCCCGATGCCGCGCGCGGCAGCGTCCGCCGGATGGATGTCCAGACAGGGCTCGCCCGCCTCCGCGAGCGCGAACGGCAGGTTGGCAAACGAGGAGTTGAGGAAGTTGCGCGCCGGCGGCGAGATGAAGGCGAGCGGATACTTCTTCGCCAGTTGCGGCGCGCTTTGCGCCGATTCGCGCGGCGCGACATAAGCGGGCAGCGGATCCAGGCCCATATCCACCGCAGTCTGGCTCCAGAGCTCGCACTTGCCCGAGGGCGTGGGAAAATTGCCCTCGGCGAAAGGCGCGAAGCGCGCCGGCACATTGAGCCGCTGCCAGCCTTTCTCCTTCAGCGCGCTCCACTCGATGCCGGCCATGCGCGGATGCGACGACGCCAGCGCCTGGCGGCAGATGTCCTCGTCCGAGTCCTTGAAACAAGGCTCGTCAAACCCCATGCGCGCGGCGAGCAGCCGGAACACCTCGCTGTTCGGTTTCGCCTCGCCCAGCGGCGCGATCGCCGGGGTGTTGGCGAGCACATACAGGTGGCCGTAGGATTTGTGCACGTCGTAGTGCTCAAGCTGCGTCGTGGCCGGCAGCACGATGTCGGCATAGTCGGCGGTATCGGTGAGGAAAATCTCGTGCACCACGGTGAACAGGTCGTCGCGGCGGAACCCGGCGATCACCTTCTGCGAATCCGGACACACCGCCACCGGGTTGTTGTTGTAGACGTAGATCGCCCGCACCGGCGGATCGGCCGCGGTGAGCGCGTCGCCCAGCGCCGACTGGTTGATGGTGCGCGGCCGGTTCGGGATCAGGTCGGCGCGCTCGAGCAGAGCGTGGTTCAATCCGTACCAGTCGCCGGTGGACAGCAGCACCCCGCCCGCGGCGTCGCGCCACTGCCCGGTGAGCGCCGGCAGGCAGGTGATGGTGCGCACCGCCATGCCGCCGCCGGAGTGGCGCTGCATGCCGTAGTTGAGCCGGATCGCCGCCGGCCGCGTGCCTGCGTACTCGCGCGCCAGCGCCATGATTTCGCCGGCGGTAAGGCCGCAGAGGGCCGCGGCTTTTTCCGGCGGATAGTCCCGCACCCGCTCGCGCAACTGCGCAAAACCCAGGGTATGGCGCTCGACGTAGTCGGCGTCATGGAGGTTCTCATCGATGATTACGTGCATCATGCCCAGCGCCAGCGCGGCATCGGTGCCCGGCAGGGGCGCGAGGTGCTGGTCGCATTTCGCCGCGGTCAGGCTGCGATAGGGGTCGATCGCGATCACCCTGGCGCCGCGCCGCTTCGCCTCCTGCACGCGCGACCAGAGGTGCAGATTGGAGACGATGGAGTTGGAGCCCCAGATGAGGATCAGCTTCGACTCGACGAAGCGCTCCGGGTCCATGCCGACCCCGGCGCCCAGGGTGATTTTCATGCCCACCTTGCCGGCCGACGAGCACAGCGTGCGATCGAGCAGCGACGCGCCGAGCTTGTGGAAGAAGCGCCGGTCCATGGAAGCGTACTGCACCAGCCCCATGGTGCCGGCGTAGCTGTAGGGCAGGATGGACTGCGGCTCGACCGCGGCGATCTCCTTGAACTTCGCGGCGATGGTGGTGAGCGCCTCGTCCCAGGAGATGCGCTCGAACCGGCCTTCACCCTTGGCGCCGACGCGTTTCATCGGATAGAGCACGCGCTCCTTGGAATAGGTGCGCTCGAGATAGCGCGCGACCTTGGTGCACAGCGTGCCCTCGGTGAACGGCATGTCCTTCGCACCCTCGACCTTGACCGCAACGCCATTCTCGACGCTGATGCGCATGCCGCAGGTGTCGGGGCAGTCGTGCGGGCAGGCGGCTTTGACGATCTTGCGCGCTATGCCGGGTTCGGGAAGGTTGGCGCCCATGTAGACCTCTGCTAAAGGGGAGCGGGGATTGTAGCGCGAACCCCGGGTGCGCCCTACCCCAGCCGCGCGCCGTGGCGGTCAACTCGGATCAAGGTCGCGGTTCAAGCGCAGACCGCTTCTGCTCCGTCGTCCTGAACCGCCAGCTAGACTGTAACTGCTACGCGTTCGCGAAGAAACTCGGGCGCGAAGTCCGCCCCGTTAGTCCAGGAGAGCGTATGGCCGGCGACGCAAAAGGTTTTGAACTGCTCTACGTCTTGAAGCGGGCCAAAAACTGGACCGTCGAGCTCAGCGGAGAGGTCCGCTTCCCCAGCAGTGCCGTCACTGAACTTAAGCCATACCACGTAGTCCCGAACGTACCGCGCCTCAAGAACATGAAGAAACATGGCCTCACTCCAGCGGATCAATGGTTTTCAACTGCTACCGTTCTACCGTTCGCCGCGAGGCGCGCACCGCTTGCGGTATATCGCGCTCGACGGCGCGGTTGGGTGGCAACACAGCATGACATTCATAGGTCTTCAGGCGTCCCAAACCGGTGCGCTTTGCTATACGGGCAAGCATGCGAGGACCGATTTCCTCGCCGTCGTGAAACGCGAAGACCAGATCGGGCCACCCAGGGCGGGATAGCGTCTTGTGGGAACCAGACTGCCGCTTGAGCGTCCAGCCAATTCGGTAAAGCGAGGTGAGTACCTGTCTGGCCTTGGACGATGGCCAAGACGTCATGCAGTTGCGAATCCGATAGAGATGGGTTGCGGCCCTGCCTCGTTGCTCTCAAGTCGTTCTGCAAGGACGCGTAGAGCGAGCACTTCCGCTTTCGCCATGGCTTCGTCGGCAGAGGCTCCATAGGCGAGAACCCCGGGGAGTTCGGGGACTTCAGCAAGCCACCGCCCGTCGTCTTCGCGTTCGTGCTCAATTGTGAATTTCATATGTCACCTCGACGTTTGCACGCATTCTACGCTCGTTCGCTTTTTGCCACCCAACGTTCGCGCCCGCCGGCGCGCGGCTGCGATGACTGCCAGTGACGCGGTGTGTCCCGCGCGTCGGGGTGCGGCGTGCTGTTAGCGCTCATGAATTGGCCTCCTCAAATACACCCCAATTCCCTTCGAAATCCTGCAGATCATGCGGGCGGACTCCGGAAAACTTAGGGTCGGTAAACCAGCGGCCGAAGCGCTTGGCATCGTCAGTCAAGGTACGACCGGGAACGATGAAGTACTGGACTGGTTGATCAGGCTTATTCAGGAGAACAAATACATATACATGTCCAGAGTGGACCCTGTCGGGACTAATCGGATAAATGTTCTTGGCGCGAAGGGTTTTCACCTGGACCGTAAAAGTACGTCCGGTCTTGGAATTTCGCGCGAACAAGTCAATCGCCTTTGCGTTTCCAAATGTCACTGAGGTCTGGATCCCCCGCTTCAGCAATTCTGCCGCCACGAAGAACTCCCC
>JAJZUK010000100.1 GCA_021847125.1 Pseudomonadota bacterium
TCTTCATACAGCAGTTGCTCTTTCACCACCTGCAGGTTCACCACGCCGCCTGTGGCATCGGCCTTGGTGATCACGATGCGCCCGTCCGCACCCACCTCGGCAATCGGAAAACCGATGTTCGCCGGGTCGGGAATGTCCTTGTAGCCCGGGTCGTAATAGACGCCGCCCGTGACCTGCGAGCCGCATTCGAGCAGATGCCCGACGCCTGCGCCGAGCGCGAGCTTGTCCCAGTCGTCCTCGGCCCAGCCGTAGTGGTGGATTAGTGGCGCAAGCGCGAGCGAAGGATCGCCGCAGCGACCGGTGACGACCAGCTGGGCTCTGCCGCGCAGCGCTTCGACGATCGGCTGCGCCGAAAGATAGGCGTTGGCCGACACCATGGCGCCGCTGCCTTGGGCTAGCATCGCATCCGCCTCGTACACCTCGAGCTGCGCCAGGTCGATGTGCGCGCTCAGGTCGTCGCCTTCGACCACGCCGATGCGCAAGCCGCCCAGACCCAGGCGGCGAGCAAGGCGGCCGATCGCGCGCGCCGCACCCGCCGGATTTGCCGCGCCGAAATTGCCGATGATGCTGATGCCGTGCTGCACGCACTTCGCCAGGATCGGTTCGAGCAGGCGTTCGAGCATGGGCTCGTAGCCGCGCGCCGGGTCGCGCCGCTTCTCCAGCTGCGCCAGCGCGACCGTGCGCTCGCCCAGCACTTCGAAGAAGATCGCGGCCGGCCCGCCGCGCGCGATCAGCGTATCGACCACGGGACCGGGCGCGTCGATGCGATCGCCGGAGAAGCCGGCGCCATTGCCTATGCGGAACATGGCCGAGAGGTTGCGGGAGCGCGGCGCTGCTGTCAAGCCGCGGCTCTCCCGCGCAGCGCAGGCGCGCCGCCATGCTCAGGTTCGCGCGCGTGCTGCGCTGGCGCGCCGATCCGAATGCATGCGCGGGCGCGCGACGAGCAGACTGCCGTCGCGCGCCCGCGAGGGCTCTAACTCAGCCGCCAGCCGGGAAATACGTATAGCTGATGAATATCAGGACCCCCATCAGCACCACGCCGAGGCCAAGGCTCCATTGGATGAGCTTTATTTCGATGGGCAGCAGCGGCTCATAGGGAATCTTCTGCAGTTCTTCGCCGATTTTCGCTTGTTCCATGATCGCATCTCCTCGCAATTAGCCCGCAACCAGCGGCGGCTTCACGCCGTGGAAGAAAATCCACGAAACGATCAGACCCACCCAGATGATGAAGCCGAACAGGCAGACCACGTACACAGCCGCCAGCTTGCCGATACCCTCCTCCCACAGTTTCTTGAAATTCGACATGACGCCGATGGTGAAAAAGGTCATCACGAAAAAAATGCCGCGGAACACGTTGGCTTCGCCCATTGCGGCCTTGATCTTGCCGACCGTCGCGGGCGACGCACCAAGCGCGAAAATCAGGATGACCGCGAACGTCACGACGTAACCGATCACGAATTTCGGAAAGCGTTCCCAGATTTCGCCGGCCTTGGCGGTCTCGCCCGGCTTGACGTTGATGTGCCGCGTCCAGATGTAGGCAAGAACGAAGGCCCACACGCCGATGAAAATGTCGATGAACACCTTGACCGTGGCGGTCGTGCCGATGATCCAGCCTTTCTGATAGTTGACGCCCTCGGCCGCAGCGTTTGCCAGAATCAGCGATTCCGTAATCGCCCCGCTCGCGACCGCCGCGCCGTCGGTTTTCACCGCCAGGCCCATCCACCCCCCGGCGACCATCGGCTCGTGCGACATGAACGCCTGCGCGATGAACGGCAGGATCAGCAGCTCGACCACCGCGAAAATGACGACCAGCGACGACACCATGATCGCCACCACCGGCCGCGCCCGGATCGCGCTGCCGGTCGCGATCGCGGCCGAAACGCCGCAAATCGAGATGCCGGAGGCGAGCGGCGCCGCCCACTCGCGGCTGAACTTGAACCACTTGCGCGCGACGTAATAAACGACCGCCCAGTAGATCAAATAGGCCTCGACGATGGCCGCGAAGCCGCGAAACATCAGCGAGGTCGCGAGGCCCAGCTTTTCGGCCGCGGTGATGCCGAGGAAGCCGCCGAGAATGACGATGGCGGTCTTGATGTACAGCTCGGGTTTGATCGCCTCGTTCATCCACGCGGCGAAACCGGGCATGAAGTTGCCGACGATCAGGCCGGCGATCAGCGCAACGATGAAGCCGCCTTCGGCCGTCAGCCGCAGCGACCAGCTGACACCGAACTTCTGCATGTCGGCGGGCGTGTTGACGGCGAAATTCGCCCAGCTGCCGAGAATCCAGCACAGGTAGCTGATCCAGAACACGGCGGTAAAGCCGAGCGCGAAGCGCTTCGCATCGGCTTTGAGCGCGATCGCCCCGGCCGTCATCAGCACGAGCAACACGACGTAGGTTACGACCAGCGAAGCAACCCCGCCCATGCCTGCATACGCCTTGGATGCCGGCGCCAAACTCTTGCCGAGGTCGTTCCAGACGCTGGTGGTGACCACCCAGCCGAGGATGTCCACCCCTGCGACCACCCCCAGTGCGAGCACAAATACGAGCAATCCAATCCAAACCGAAAGCCAATCCTCACTGATGCCTTGAGTAGTTCGCTGCATGACCGCCTCCTTTGATATTGAGCTTTGTCATACCACTAGACTCCTCACGCTGTTGTGGGTTTGTCGCGTGATTTTTCGATCTCGGTTCGCTTTGCGGGATAAGGCCCTTCTTGTTATGGGCGACTAAAGCGCTACTGTAAGCCTCCGCCGGCGACTCCGCAACCTCCTCCGCAACTCAACGCCGTCGCACCGCTACGGCGCGATGATCGGAAACATGCCTTTGGCCTGATCGAACAGGCTGAAAAGCGCCCGAGATCGGCCTCGCTGCCGCTGGTCTTCAGATTGATCTTGAAGCCCTTGCCGCCGGCGCCGGGCGCGTGAGCCGCCATGCTTATGGACACGGCCGCGCGTGTTCTGCTGTAATGCGACCGCCTTGCCCAGGCCCTCGTCGATGAGGCCGGTGGCCGAAGCCGGCAGGCGCGTGCCGTACATCCAGGCCGCGCGCCGGCCCATCGAGGGGCCGAGCAGCACGTTCTCGCTGGTCGCCTCCTCGAGGAAACCTTCGGGCGCGACGATGGGCACGTTGCGCGCGGCCGCTTCTTCGCCCGAGATCACGCCGAGTGCGCCGCCGAAATGATCGACATGGCTGTGCGTGAATGTCAGCGCCGACACTTTCTTGTCGCCCAGATGCTTGCGCGCGAACGCCATGGCGGCCGCCGCTGTCTCGCGCGAGGTCAGGGTATCGACCACGATCCAGCCGGTCTTGCCCTCGATCAGCGTGATATTGGCGAGATCGAAGCCGCGCAGCTGATAGATGCCATCCATCACCTTGAACAAACCGATGTTGTTGTTCAGCTTCGCCTGGCGCCACAGGCTCGGGTTGGCGCTGGCGGGCGCATCGCCCTGGATGAAGGCGAAGCGGTCGTAGTCCAAAATGGTGGCGTCCTCCGCATTGAGCACCTTGCCGCTGGGGCGCGCGATCAGCCCGCGCGCCGCGTCCTCGAAATCCTGCTGGTCGGCGAGATTGAGCGTCTGCGCAAACTGCTGGTTGGACTTGGCCGTTGCGGCTTCGACTCCGCCCGCTGCCTGCTCGGCCGGCTGGTTCCTGCCGCAGCCCGCGAGCAGCAGGGCCGCAAGCAAGACGGCCGCTGCTGCGTCCGCATTGAACATCCGAGGCGCTGCGCATGATTTCCTCCCCCGATTATTGGGTTTCCAGCCGGCGCCGCTAGTCGAAGCTGACGATCTCGATCCAGTTGGCGCCCTTGCCGCCGGGGTACTGTCGCAGCAGCGCCAGCGCGCCGCTCCCCTGGTCGATGGCGTAGACCGAGATCGTCTCCGACTTTTCTCCGCAGGCGACGAGGAAGCGGCCGTCCGGGGCGATCGCGAAGCCGCGCGGCTGGGCCTCCGTGGGCGTGCTCGCGAGATAAGCCAGTTGGCCGGTCGCGGCGTTCACGCTGAATGCGGCCAGCGTGCTGCCGGTGCGCTCCGAGATATAGAGGAATTTCCCGTCCGGCCTGAGATGTATGTCCGCGGCCCAGATGTCGCGCTCCCGGTTGCGCGGCGGCGTGGGGTCGTTCGGACTCGGCGCCAGGCGCGGCGCGCCGGGCACGAGCTGGGTATCGGGCGGCAGCCCCGAGGCCGAGCCGATTTCGGTCAATAGCCCGCTATCGGCATCCAGTGCATACGTCGTGACCGTGGCCAGCAGCTCGCTCAACAAGTACAGATAGCGGTTATCGGCAGAAGTGACGAAATGCCGCGGCCCGGTGCCCGGCTGCATCTGCACCACCGCCGGCGTGTTGGAAGACAGGCGCCCGGAACCTGCATCGAACGCGAGCTGGAAAATCTGGTCGCTGCCCAGCGTAGGCACGTAGACGTAGCGGCCGCTACTTTCGGCGCGGATCGAGTGCGCGTTGCGGCCCACCGGAATCACTTGCAGCGGCGGCGCGGCGACGCGGCCGTCCGCGCCGACCGCATTGACGCTGACGAGGTTCGACTGATAGGAGGCGCCGAACAGGTAGCGCCCGCTGCGGTCCAGCGAAATGTAGGGAAAGCTCGCCGCGGCAGGCGCTAGCGACAGGGATTGCAGCGCACCGCTGTCGCGGTCGATGGCATAGGCGTGCAGTGAAAACGGCTGTGAGCGCACAGCGGCATACAGAAAGCGCGCATCCGGACTCAGCGCCAAGGGGCCAACCGCGGCCCCCGCCTTGAACCGCGCACCGGGCTGCAGCGTGCCGTCGGCCTGCATGCGGTAGCTGCCGATTTCGCCGTCGGCTGCGTTGGAAATGTACACATATGTTCGTGGCATCGCCTGCACTCCGCTGGTCAGTATTGAATAAATTATTGCTTAGCCGCGTCCGCGCGCGGCCGAGGTGCTGGCCGGGGTTGGAACACCGGCCGCTCGCGCCTCACGCTCCGGGCGGCGCCTCGACCAGATACTCGGCGATGCTCGGCCGGAAGTCCTCCGGGATCGGGATCGCATGTCCCTTGTCCAGGTCGAGGAAGCACACCGTCTGCGTGATCGCCAGATGCTCGACGCCGTCCTTCTTGCCGCTGTAGTGCAGCGTGAGCGAGGAACGTCCCATCCTGAGCACGCGAATCTCGAAATGCAGCACCTCGCCGATGCGGAACGGCTTGTGGAAGTCGCAGTGGATGCTGACCGTCGGCGTGCCCACGCGCCGCTCGGTGATCATCTCGGCGTGCGCATGGCCCAGTCCATGGGTGAACCAGTCCTCCAGCGCCGCGTGCGACATGTCGAAAAACTCCGGGAAGTAGACGATGCCCGCCGGGTCGCAGTGCGAGAAGCGCACCTGCTGGTCGTGCGTGAATACTTTGCCCATTCAATTGCCCCTTCCTGATCCAGACTGTTTGAAAACCCGTTGTTCGCGTCGATTGTATGCGCAGCATGGACCGACCGCAGCCATGCGGTCACTTCAGCTTGGCCAAAGTCCGAATCCCTGACAAAACTCAACATCCCCCTCGCCGCTCTTTGATAGAACCCCTCAATGTTCGCGCGATTCTACAAGGGACTGCTCGACTTCCTTCGCCGATTCCGAATTGGACCTGCT
>JAJZUK010000101.1 GCA_021847125.1 Pseudomonadota bacterium
GTTTTGCCTATCTTCCCAGCCTGTCGGCGCTGGCCTCGCAGCGGCTTTACCCGAAGCAAGTCAGCGCTCCGCGGCAGGAGTTCACGGCGTTTGCCGATCCCGTGTTTGCGCCGCCGGCCGGCCAGGGCTATTCGCCCGCAACGCGCACGGCGCTCGCGCTGCTCGCCAATAACTACCGCGTCGACCGCAACGGCCTGCCCGATATTCCGCGCCTGAAGGAAACGGCAGACGAGGCGCGCAGCATCGCCAGGATACTGGGCGACGACCGCCACCTGTACATCGGCAGTGCGGCACAGGAGAAAATGGCCAAATCGGGTGCGCTGCGCAACAGCCTTTACGTGCTGTTTGCCACCCACGGCTTTCTCGGCGGCGAATTCCTGCCCGGCAGCGAGCCGGCAGGAGAGCGTGCGACCGGCGCGCCGCGTACGAAAATCAGCGCCCAGCCTTCGCTTGCGCTGACCCTGGTGGGCGACCTCGGCGGCGAGGACGGCATGCTCACCATGAAGGAAGTGATCGAAGACGTCGAACTCAATGCCGATCTGGTGGCCCTGTCGGCCTGCAATACTGCGGGCGATACGGCCGAGGCCAACAACGGCGAGGGTTTCGCCGGCTTGACGCGCGCGTTCATGTTCGCCGGCGCGAAGAGCCTGCTGGTCTCGCACTGGAGCGTGGACAGCCTGTCGACCGAAGCGCTGATGACCTCCACTTTCCGCAACATCAAGCGCGGCGAACCTGCGCTCAATGCCGTGAGCGACGCCCAGCGCGAGCTCAGCGGCGGCAGCTACACCAACGGGCAGTATCACTTTTCGCGCAGCAATCCGTTTTTCTGGGCTGCGTTTGTCTACGTAGGGGAATGATGACCGACGCGCCGAGCCTGTCGTTCCGCCTGCGCGGGCTGTGGCGCTTCGCGCTGGTGGTGATCGTGGCCTTCGGCAGCAGCGAGGCGATGACGCGGCTGGGGTGGATGCAGCCGCTGGAGGATGTGTATTACGACTATTGGCACCAGTTCGCGGGCAAGCGGCGCGATGCGCAGCATACCGCGGTGGTCGCCGTGGACGAGCAGACGCTGGATCTGTACAAGGACGATCCGCTCGCATTCTGGCAGCCTCATTTCGCGCAGGCAATGGACACGCTCACGCGCGCGGGCGTGAAAGTCATCGGCCTGGATTACCTGTACCAGGTCAGCGCCGAGGATTGGTTGAAGAAACTCAATTTGCCTGGCAACGACAGCAGTCGCAGCTACGACTCGCCGTTTCGCGCCCAGCTCGCGGCGGGCAACAAGATACTCATCACGCAACTGGTCGAATTGCCCAACGGGGACGGAAGGCTGCTGCTGCCGCCGCGCGACCACTTGTATCTGCTGCCGCAAGGCATCAACGACCTGGGCATCGCCAACCTGGACCCGGACGACGACAATTCGGTGCGGCGCTTCCTGCCGGTGTTCGATCCCGATCCGGGCAAGCCGGCCGTGGGGTTCGCGACCCAGCTCGCGCTGCGTGCGGCCGAGCTCGATCCTACGCTGGCCGAATGGAACATCGCCGGCGTGAAGGTCGAGCGCGAGGCGCGGCCGCGGCTGATCGGCTATGTCGGCCCGCCGGGGACCATCCCCACGGTGTCGATGAGCAAACTGTTGCAGCCCGATGCACTGGCCGATCCCGAGGTGCAGCAATTGAAGGGCCGCGTGGTGATCATCGCCGCCAACGACCGCGGCACGCAGGACCGGCATCCGAGCCCCTATTCGCGCGCGATTTTCAGCAAGCAGAGCGACCAGATGGTAGGCGGCGAGATTCACGCCAACATCGTCGAGACCCTGCTCACCGGTCATTATCCGCGCCAGCTGCCGCTGGCGGCGCAATGGCTTTATGTGCTCGCGCTGGTCTCGCTTGCGGCCTTGCTCTATTTGCGCCTGCACCCGGCCGGCGGCTTGGCCGCGGCGCTGCTGCTGAGTCTGCTTTGCCTGGTGCCGGCCTGGTTCATGTTTCTGCACGACTGGCTGCTGCCTGCGGGCAGGATGCAGGTCGCGCTGGGCATCGGTTTTCTGACTACGCTCGGTCTGCGCCTGACCGGGGAGGAGCGCGAGCGCGCGCGACTGAAAAAAATGTTCGGCCGTTACGTCTCGGACGATGTGGTCAAGCTGCTGACCGAGGGCGAGCGGCCGGACCTCGCGGGCGAGTCGGTGCAGGTGACGGTGCTGTTCTCCGACATACGCAATTTCACCACCATCTCGGAGAAACTCGACGCGCACGAAGTGGTGGAAATGCTCAATGCCTATTTCAGCCGCACCACCGAGCCTATTTTGGCCGAAGGCGGAATGGTGAACAAATTCATCGGCGACGCGGTAATGGCGATCTTCGGTTCGCCGGTGCGCCACCCGGACCACGCGCGGCGCGCCTTGCGCGCGGCGCTGCAGATGGCGCGCGAAGCCGACGACTTCAAACAGTGGATGCGCGAACGCTTTCCCGACCGCGGTCTGCCCGAATTCGCCATCGGCATAGGCGTGCACAGCGGCGAGGCGGTGATCGGCGACATCGGTTCGGTCAAGCGCACCGAGTTCACTGCGATCGGCGATACCGTCAATGCGGCCTCCCGCTTGGAGGGCGTGACCAAGGAGATGCAGTGCGTGCTGGTTGCGAGCAAGGCCTGCGTAGCCGCGGCAGGCGCGGGGGTCGTCAAGGGCAAGCAGCAAACGATCAAGGTCAAGGGCAAGGACGAACCGATAGAAGTGTTCGAGATACTGGGACTGGACCCTGCAGCGGCTGCCGGCTGAGGCCAATGCTTGGATATCTGCCGCAGGCATCGCGCGGTCCAAATGAAGTGTGACAAAGTACCTGGGAAACGGGTATAAAAGCGTCTAGAGTGAAACGTCAAGCGGCGATAATAATCCGGAGGGAGGTCTCCAAATGAATCTGCTCAAATCGGTCGTTGCGGCCGTGATGCTGGGCGCAGCCGTGACGGCGGGTGCCCAATCGAGTGACGTAGGCCTGGTCAACCAGCTCTCGGGCGACGTCGGTTATGCCGGCCAGGGCAACACCCAATCCAAGGCGCAGGCGTTCATGAAAGTGCGCGAGGGCGATCGGTTCACCCTGGCTGCGGGCGCGCAGCTGCGTCTGGTGTATTTCAACGGCAGCCGCCAGGAAAACTGGAAGGGGCCCGCGAGCTTCAAGGCCGGGACCCGGCAAAGCGAAGGCCTGAGCGGCCAAGCGGCGGACGCGGGACAGTTGCCCTCGGGTGTGGCGCAGAAGATCGCCCAAGTGCCTAACCTGGTGCAAATTGCAAAACTGGGTCGCTCCGGCGGTATCGCCGTGCGCGGCGGCGGCAAGCCCGGGCGCCTGAATTCGGAACAGCAGGCCGAAGTGAGCCAGGCCAAGGCGACCTACGCGCAAATGCGCCGGACTGCGTCGGAAGAGGACATTACGCCCGAACTCTATTACTACTCGGTGCTGCAGGATCACCTGCTGTATGGCGAAATGAAGAGCGTGACCGACGAGATGCTCAAGCGCCAGCCGAACAATCCCGAGGCGCAGGAATTGGCCGCTTACGTGAAAAGCCGCATTTAGCGCATTCCTGGCGAGCGGGACCGCAGGGGCGCGCAAGCGCCCCTTTCCTTTTGCGCCGGGCGCATAATCGCGCCGGTCAGGTTCGACTCTAATCGGGGCTAATGCCGTCCATGCGCAGCTGGGACATTTTCTGCAACGTGGTCGACAACTACGGCGACATCGGCGTCAGCTGGCGTCTGGCGCGGCAGTTGGCGGCCGAGCACGGTCTGCGCGTGCGTTTGTGGGTCGATGATCTTGCGCGCCTCGCCAAGCTTTGCCCCGATGTAGTCCCTGGCCGGGATCAGCAACTCGCCCGCGGTGTGGAAGTCGGGTGGTGGCGCGAGCCCTTTCCCGCGCTCGAGCCTGCCGACGTCGTGGTCGAAGCATTCGCCTGCAATCCACCGGCGAGCTATGTCGCGGCGATGGCGGCGCGTCAGCCCAAACCGGCTTGGATCAATCTCGAATATCTGAGCGCCGAAGATTGGGTACTTGGTTGCCACGGCCTGCCTTCGCCGCATCCGTCCCTGCCGCTGGTGAAGCACTTCTACTTTCCGGGATTCGTCGCCGGCACCGGCGGCCTGCTCGCGGAGCGCGATCTGGTACAGGCGCGCGAGCGGTTTCAGACCTCGGCGCAGGAGCAGGCGCGATTCTGGGAGGAACTGGGCGTACCTGCGCCCGGCGCGGGAGAACTGCAGGTTTCCCTGTTCTGCTATCCGCACGCGGGCATCGGCGGCTTGTTGCAGGCCTGGGCGGGCGGCGGATTGCCCGTGCGCTGCATGGTGCCGGAGGGGACCGCGACCGCAGCCTTGGCGGAGTTCTTCGGCGGGGCAAGCCTGGCGCCCGGCGCAGTCCTGCATAAGGACTGCCTCGAAGTGCGGGTTTTCCCATTCCTAGAGCAGGACCGCTACGACCGCCTGTTGTGGGCCTGCGACCTCAATCTCGTGCGCGGTGAGGATTCCTTCGTGCGCGCGCAATGGGCGGCGCGGCCGCTGCTGTGGCATATCTATCCGCAACAGGAGAGCGCGCACTGGCCCAAGCTGCAGGCTTTTCTCGGCTTATATTGCCAGGGGATGGGGCCGGATCTGGGCGCGTCGGTCGCTGCATTGTGGCAGGCCTGGAACCGAGGCGAAGCGGCCGGGGTCGAATCCGCCTGGCCAGGTTTCCGGGCCCACGGGCCGGAGCTGCAGGCACATGCGCGGCGCTGGGCAGGGGGCTTGGCGGCCAGCGGAAATCTCGCAAACGGACTTGCGCAGTTTTGCGAAAATTTGTTAAAATAGAACGTTTTAGACATCCTCTAACCGGTTAGGACGACAGACTAGATATGAAGATCGCACAAGAACTCCGCGCGGGCAATGTGATCATGCTCGGAAACGACCCGATGGTGGTGCAGAAGGCCGAATTCAGCAAGTCCGGCCGCAACGCATCCGTGGTGAAAATGAAACTGAAGAATCTGCTCTCCGAGTCGATCAGCGAAAACGTATACAAGGCCGACGAGAAGTTCGATATCGTCGTGCTCGAGCGCAAGCAATCCACCTATTCGTACTTCGCCGATCCGATGTACGTGTTCATGGACGCCGACTACAACCAGTTCGAAGTCGAAAAAGAAAACATGGGCGAGGGCATCAATTTCCTCGAAGACGGCATGCAGTGCGAGGTTGTGTTTTACGATGACCGTGCGATATCGGTCGAATTGCCGAATACCGTGGTGCGCGAGATCCTCTACACCGAACCCGCCGTGCGCGGCGACACTTCGGGCAAGGTGCTGAAACCGGCGAAAATCAACACGGGTTTTTCGGTGCAGGTACCGCTGTTCTGCGCTACCGGCGACAAGATCGAGATCGACACCCGCACCGGCGAGTACAAGCGCCGGGTCTGAGCGCATCAGACGCAGCAGGAACGGGGCGCACACGGCGGCGCCCTTTTTTTGCCTTCGGGACGCGCAACGGCGGCGGGAGCGGCGGCCACGGTAAATCTGTTCTCGCCGAATTATGCAGCGGCAGCATGGCGGGTGGAGTTTTTTGTCATGAGCAGGTAGTCGAAGACCAGGCGGGTTCTGGCGGCGAGCCTTCGGG
>JAJZUK010000102.1 GCA_021847125.1 Pseudomonadota bacterium
GATCTCGGATGGGTGAGCAATTCATGGCAGGGGTAGGCGCGCACGCGCATATCCAGCTTGCCGCACAGCTCCGGCACAAGGTCCAGCGAAAAATGGTGCTCGCCGGCGGCGTCCGCACCCTGCGCGACGAAACGATAGCGCATGGTCTCCTCCTCGCCGCGTAATCCGAGGCGGCTCATCAGCAACTCCACCACCACGTCCTCGGGATTCAGCCGGTTCAGTTTCAGCGCTGCCTCGAGGCGCAGGCTGTCGCCGTACTGGATGCGTTTCTTCGGCGTATCCAGCCGGCGTATCGCCACCCCCGGCCAGGCCTGCCGCACCCGCGCTTTCCATGCGGCAATCGATCGCGCCGCTTCGAACTGGTTCTCGGTATAGCGCCGCCCCTGGTGCGCGGCCGGCACATAGCACTTGGCGACGTATTCGCCCACCATGCGCGCGGAATTGAACTGCGGCAGCAGAGTGGCGATGGAGCGCTTCGCCAGTTTCACCCATTCGGGCGAATAGCCGCAGCTTTCGCGCTTGTAGTAAAGCGGAATGACGTGATCCTGCAGAATTTCATACAGCGTGCGCGCTTCTTCCCGATTGCGGCTCGCGTCGTCCAGTCCGGCGGCGGCCGGCTTGATCGCCCAGCCGTTGGTCCCGTCGTAGCCTTCGCCCCACCAGCCGTCCAGCACCGACAGGTTGATCACGCCGTTCAACGCAGCCTTCATCCCCGAAGTGCCCGAGGCCTCGAGCGGATAGATCGGGTTGTTGAGCCAGACGTCGACGCCGGAAACCATGCGACGGCTCAGGCGCAGGTCATAGCCCTCGACCAGGAGGATCTTGCCTTCGAACTCCGGCATTTGCGCCACCTGCATCACCCGCCGGATCAGATCCTGCCCGGGCACGTCGGCGGGGTGCGCCTTGCCGGCGAACAGAAACAGCACCGGGCGCTCCGGATCGCCGAGCAGCTGGCGCAGCCAGTCGAGGTCCTCGAACAGCAGCGCAGCCCGTTTGTAGGTGGCGAAGCGCCGGCCGAAGCCGATGATCAGCACCGTCGGGTTGTTTGGATTGCACAGGCTGAGCAGCCGGTCCAGGTGCGCCTCGCTGCCCTGGTTGCGCGCGTTCTGTTCGCGCAGGCGAAAGCGCACCAGATGCAGCAACTGCGATTTCAGGTGCTGCCGGGTGCTCCAGAAGACGTGATCGGGCACGTCGCTGATCTGTTGCCAGCAATCCTGGTCCCCCAGCCTCTGGCTCCAGCCGTAGCCGAGAAAATGGTCGAAGGCATCGGCCCATTCCGGCGACAGAAAGGTCGGCACGTGCACGCCGTTGGTGATCGAGGTGATCGGATTTTCTTCCGGCGGAATCTGCGGCCACAACTCCCCCAGTATGCGCGCCGACACCTCGCCATGGATTTTCGAGACGCCGTTGTGAAAGCGCGAACCGCGCACCGCGAGCGTGGTCATGTTGAATTCGGACGCCCCCGGCCCCAGGCCGAGCGCCAGCAGGTTCTCGCTGGAAATCCCCAGTTGGTCGCAGCAGCCCTGAAAATAATGCAGCAGCATCTGCGTGGAAAAATGATCGTGCCCCGCGGGCACCGGCGTGTGCGTGGTGAACACGGTGTTGACCGCAACCGCCTCGAGCGCGCTGGCGAAATCCAGGCCCTGGTGCACGAAATCGCGCAGGCGCTCCAGGATCAGGAAGGCCGCATGCCCTTCGTTGATGTGCCAGACCGTGGGCTTCACGCCGAGCGCGGCGAGCGCGCGCACCCCGCCGACGCCGAGCACGATCTCCTGCTCGATGCGCGTGGTGCGGTCGCCGCCATAGAGCTGGTGCGCGATATTGCGATCGTGCGCGGTGTTTTCCTCGATGTCGGTGTCGAGCAGGTACAGCGTCACGCAGCCGACGCGCACCCGCCACACTTTGGCCTTGACCTCGCGCCCGGGAAACTCGACCGTGACCTTCAGCTCCGCGCCGTCGGCGCGCTCGACCGGCGCAATCGGCAGATCGTCGAAATCCGAATCGACGTAGGTGGCCCTCTGGTTGCCGTGGCTGTCTATGGTCTGGAAAAAATACCCCTGCCGGTAGAGCAGCCCGACGCCGACGAAAGGCAGGCGCAGGTCGCTCGCCGCCTTGCAGTGGTCGCCCGCGAGTATGCCCAGACCGCCGGAGTAGATCGGCAGGCTCTCGTGAAATCCGAATTCGGCGCAAAAATAGGCGACCAGTTCGGTCGGCGCCAGCGGCGCCACCGCCGCATCGTGGTCGGTCTGCGCGCCGTGATAGCTGTCATAGGCCGAGAGCACACGGTTGTAATTGTCCATGAACACCTTGTCCTCGGCGGCGTCGAACAGGCGCTGCTGATCGATGCGCTTGAGCAAGGCCTTGGGGCTGTGTCCCACCATGTTCCACAAACCCGGATCGAGGCGCGAAAACAGCGCCCGCGTCGGCATGATGTCCCAGCTGTACCACAGGTTGTTGGCGAGTTCCTCCAGGCGTGCGAGCCGCTGGGGAATTTTCGGATTGACCTCGAGATTGAATTTGGTGCCCGGTTGCATGATTTGCCTTTGCTTTAGTCGCGGCGCGAGCCGGTGGTAGAGAAAAAATAGCCCATTGGCGCCGCGTTGCCTTGACAACGATCAACATTGTAATTCACTTAGACCGCGATCATCCCGTGCACGCCGAACCGGCCGGCGGCGTCGCTCCAGGTCTCGCCCGGCGCGAATCCGGCGTCCTGCGCCAGCGCGCGGAATGCATCGGCGCCGTGCGTGCAGCAAATCGCGGTGAACAGGGTTTCACCCTGGCCGAAGCTGAAGCGCCTGCCGCCTATGTGCACGAACTGCGATGCCAGGCTTTCGATGCGCATCTCGGTCCAACCCTGGGCCTCGTGGTACGCGGCGCGGTGGCGGAAGCGCCGCAGCTGGAAATCTCCCCCCAACTCGCGGTTGATGCGTTCGAGCAGATTGAGATTGAACGCGGCGATCGCGCCCGACGCATCGCTGCAGGCGGTCGGTGCCGCCGCCCGGTCGGGTTTCGGTTCGACCCCGGCGAGCAGCGCGCCGCCCGGACCGACCAGGCGCCGCGCCAGCCGCAGCAGGCCGGCCGCCTCCTGCGGCGTGAAATTGGCTAAGATTGCGCCTGGCAGATAGACCGCCTTTTTCCTGATCGGCACGCCGACGAAACTCGGCAGGGTCAGGGGCGCGGTGTAATCGGCGCACACGCCCGCGATGTTGAGCCAGGGGAAGGTCTGCACAAGGCCCGCTGCGGCCGCCTGCATCGCCCCGGCGCTGATGCCGACGGGCACATACAGGGACGGCTGCAACTGCGCGATCAACAGACCCGTGTTGCGCGCCGCCCCGCCGCCGAGTTCGATCAGCTGGCAGTCCGGGCCAAGAAACAGCGCCATCGCGGCGGCCTGCCCGCGCAGGAGCGCAAGTTCGGCGCGCGCCGCAGTGCAGTCGGGCGACTCGCCCATACGCTCGAGCAGCTCGCAGCCGCGCGCGTCGTAGAGGTGTTTCGACGGCAGGGTCTTCGGCGCGCCCGCAAGGCCGGCCAGCACCTCGCCGAGGAAGGCTGCGCTCTCGGGCAGAAAATCATAAAAGCGCACCACCCCTTGCGCGGGGCGCTGCTGCGGCTGTGCCATCGTATCCTCGACAGCGTCTGGCTGGTAACCTGTAGCAGGCGTGCTTTGCTGCGACAACCCGGCTTGAGGGAGCGCGAGGGCGGTGCCCTCCTTCGCTGGCTGCCGCGCGCTGCGGCTTCAGCCCGGCGCGAGCTTGGTGCCTTCCTGTGCCGCCTTGTGCACGCCGCCGCCATACGCCTTGGCGTTCGCCTCCATCCAAGCCCGGATGCGGTTGGCGTCGCCGATACGCGTGAGCTTTCCCCACGAGTCCAGGAGCACGATGATCACCTGGCGCTGGGCGAGCTTCGCCTGCAGCACCAGGCAGCGGCCGGCATCGTTGGTGAACCCAGTCTTGGACAGGCCGATGTTCCAGCTTTCATTGGCCACCAGGCGGTTGGTGTTGTGATAGGACAGCGGCCTGCCCGCGACCTGGACTTCGTGCCCGGTCGCGGTGGTGTAGTCGCGAATGAGCTCGTAACGATGCGCGGCGCGCACCATCTTGACCAGATCCTCGGCGCTCGCCACATTGGCGCTGGAGAGTCCGGTCGCGTCGTCGAAGTGCGCGTTGTTCATGCCCAGCATCTGCGCCTTGTGGTTCATCGCGTTCCGGAACGCGTCGATGCCGCCCGGGTAGGTGCGCGCCAGGGCCGCGGCGGCGCGGTTCTCCGATGCCATCAGAGCGAGGCGCAGCAGCTCGTCGCGGCTCAGGCTGGCGCCGGGTTTCAGGCGCGAGTGCGTGCCGCGCAAGGCATCCATGTCTTCGCCCGAAATGGTGATGACCTGGTTCAGATCGAGGTTGGCGTCCAGCACCACCATCGCGGTCATGAGTTTGGTAATCGAGGCGATGGGCGCTACCGCGCTCGCATTCTTGCCGTACAGGATCTCGCCGGTTTCGGCGTCCTGAACCAGGGCGGCGGACGAGCGCAGCGACAGTTTCTGGCCGGCGGGTCTTTCCGCGGCGCGGCGCGCTTCAGCCTGGCCGGAGTAGCTAATGCAAACTAGACTCAGGCTCAGGCCGGCGCAAACCAGCATATGGCGTACAGACAGCAACATTTTCCTCCCGGCTATACTAAGCGCTAGGCGCAAGTCTAGCGACCAAGCTATTATTTGGCAAGCAAAAATAACGAGATAGCGATACTACCTAAAGCAAAAAATTGAATAGGCCGGTTAATACCCCTCTATTCAGGCGATTGCCCGCTCGCGCGCCCCGCGCGACTCCTCCTGCTGCTGCAGCGCCCACATCTGCGCATAGGCGCCGTTGCGCGCCAGCAGATCGCGATGACTGCCGCGCTCGGTAATGCGCCCGGCGTCCATGACCAGGATCTGGTCGGCGTCCATGATCGTCGACAGCCGATGCGCGATCACTAGCGTCGTATGACCCTGCGCGATGCGCGCGAGTTCCCCCTGGATCGATTTCTCGGTCTCGGAGTCGAGCGCCGAGGTGGCTTCGTCGAAAATCAGGATGGCCGGATTCTTGAGGATGGCGCGCGCGATGGCCACGCGCTGCTTTTCCCCGCCCGACAGCTTCAGGCCGCGCTCGCCCACCCGCGCCTCGTAGCGGTCGGGCAGGCTTTCGATGAACTCGTGGATATGCGCCGCCCGCGCCGCTTCGATGACCTCCTCGCGCGTCGCCTCCGGCCGGCCGTACTGGATGTTGTAGTAGATGGTGTCGTTGAACAGCACCGTGTCCTGCGGCACGATGCCGATCGCGCCGCGCAGGCTTGCCTGCCTGAGCGCGCGGATGTCGCTGCCGTTGATGTAGATGGCGCCGCGGCTGACGTCGTAGAAGCGATACAGCAGCCGCGCCAGCGTGGATTTGCCGGCGCCCGAATGCCCGACCACCGCGACCTTGGTGCCGGCGGGAACGTCGAAGGACACGTCGAACAGGATTTGCCGCTTGGGGTCGAAGGAAAAATCCACGCTCTCGAACCGGATGGAAGCGCTTCCCGCGGCGAGATCGGTCGCGCCGGCACCGTCCTGGATTTCGCGG
>JAJZUK010000103.1 GCA_021847125.1 Pseudomonadota bacterium
AAGTCGTAGCGCGGCGCCGCCAGCGCCTGCCACTCCTGGGCCACGAGGTTGAGGTCGTACAGTTTCGCCTCGGCGAGCCAGGCGCTGTAGCGTTCGAACAGGTCGTAGAGTTTGTCGCGCTGGCTTTCCGGAAAAATCGATTGGCGCACGCCGAGCGCCCGATAGTCGTCTCGCGACAGGATACCGCCGGCGCCGGCGGCAACCACGCCGCGGATTTCCTCGAACGCCCGGTGCGCGTCGAACTCCTTGAACGCCTGCCGCATCCGCGCAAACCAGAGCGCAAAGTCGCGCCAACTTGCTTCCCGCCCGGCAGGTACTCGGATCGATTCGACGAACTCGCGATAGGAAAGAAATACCGCCTCCTGCCCGTCTCGTTCAAAGCCGTTGGCATAGTAAATGTCCCGCGCGCTTTGGGCGAGATAGGCGGAGTGGGTGACGTAGAGCACCTCGCCTTGTTCGTGCTTGAGCTTTTCCAGGGTCAGCGCCGTTTTGCCGCTGCCGGCGCTGCCCACCACGACCAGGGGTGGCGGAAGGCGGTAAATCGCCTCCTGCGTGTCGTCGAAGGAAATCGGCTTGTCGAGCAGGTGAATCGCGGTGCGCTCCGGGTGCAGATAGCGCAGCGGCTGCGCCTCGTTGATGGCTTCGGCCGCATCGATATCCACAATCCTGGATTCATCAATGGCCGCGCCGCGCAGGAAGCGCGACTTGTCGTAATCGTGATTGACGATCACTTCCAGCATCAGGGCGCAGACTTCGTCTCCGCGCCGAACCAGGGAAAACAGCAGGCGGTCGGCCTCATCGAGCTTGGCGCGGTAGAATTTTCCGTTCCCGTGGCCGAGATTGGCCAGCTTCTTCACCTGCGCTGCGCGAAAGTCCTGGCGGGCGATGGCATCGGCGACCTTGCGATAGCTGGCCTTGACGCGGGAAGTGTCGAGGCCGATGTATTCGAGGACCTTCATCGGTCGCTACCGGCGCTCGGGGCAGGAAAGCTACGCTTCTTTGGTGAAGATCGCCTGGTCGCCACCAACGTTCTGCCCCAACGGCTGGTCATCAACATTCTCGAACAAGCGCCTGATTTCCGGATCCGCCAACTTCAGCAGCGCCGGATCAGACTGATACGCAAGCAGCATGAAAGCGCGATTCGCCTCGATCTCCTGCAGGAGCAGCAGGTTCTCTTCAGCGGTCAATTCAACCCTGGCCATGTTGCACCTCCTCCAGTTGCCGCTTGATCTTGCGCAACTCTTCGATATCCAGCATGTCCTTGCTCCGACCGGTTCCGGTTTTCAAGCGTATCAGGTCGTCGATGCTCGCCACAGGAATCGACAGCGGCCCGATGCGCTTGGTGAGCGCATTGCGCTTGAGTTCGTCGAACGAAACCACCGGACGCAGCAGCACGTCGATGACGGTCGCCAGCATGTCCGGGCCGCGCAAGGCGAAAACCAGCATGCCCTTGTCGCGCTGCCATTGGTCGACAAGCGCGGCGTCGCGCAGGGAATCCAGCGGAATCGGCAGCACCGGCTTGAGCTTGGCGCTCCTGGCGCAGTCAACGAACTTCGCAAGGTTCTCATCGTTCAAAGCCAAAACCACATCCACGTCCATGGTAAGGCGTTGATAGCCGTGCAAGGTCACCGCTAGGCCCCCGACCAAAACGTAGTCGATTTTGGCGCTGGACAGGGTAGCAAGAAGCTTGTACATGCTCATGGTCGAAGTGTACCCAGTCTGGGCTTCCCTTGCTATCTCGAGTCGGCGCGACGCTAATAGCGCTCCCTGGCGCCACGGCTCTTTGCTAAACTAGCTGCCCGCAAATCTTGCTCGCTACACCGGATCGCTCGATAGGCGGAGGTCGGCATGCATCGCGCCCGAGTCCGAACATCGCTGCACCGGCACTTCAACACAGGTTTCCGTCCATACCCGATAACACGAAAGAGCAGGTCCCCCCATGTTGCCAACCGCGATGTCCGTTTCCGAAGCGTTACAAAAGCGCTTTTCCGTTCGCGCCTTCAAGGACACCCTTGTGCCGCAGGAAGTGCTGGAAGAGATTTTCACCCTCGCCCGGCACGCGCCTTCCAACTGCAACGTCCAGCCCTGCCGGGCCTACGTCGTATCCGGCGCGATCGGACACTCTCCCTCCCGCAAGCCCTGGATGCTTGCGCATGACGATATCGGCGTGCTGATGGCGTGGTGGTTCGTCATCGCCGCTTGCCTTGCCGCTTTCGACCTGGTGTCTTCGCGCGCTGGCTACGTTCCGCTCTATGCGAGCGTAGGCGAGCATGCTTGGCAGGCGACGCTGTGCGCCGGCGTCATCGGCGCGCTCTGCGCCGAGCACAACCGGCTGCTGTGGTGCTGCATCTCGGCGCTGGGCGGATTGATCGCGCTCGTCGTCATGGTCGCCGCAATCACGCTCGTGTCCGGCCTGCTGGCCGCCTGACCGCCTCCGCCGAAACACGCGGCCGCATCGCGCTGCATGATGGCCAAGGCCCAGTAAACAAAGGCCTTTGACATTTATCGAACGTTCGTGCTATTATTTGCGTCATGCGCAAAGGACAGCAAACCCGGACCGCGATTCTGGAACAGGCTCTGGCCATAGCCAGCCAAGCCGGCCTGGCCGGCCTGACCATAGGCACGCTCGCCGAGCGCAGCGGCCTGTCCAAGAGCGGATTGTTCGCCCACTTCGGCTCCAAGGAAGGGCTGCAGCTTGCCGTCATACACGGCGTGCGCCAACTCTACTCCGACCTCGTGTTTCAGCCTGCTATACAGCAGCAGCCCGGCCTTGCACGGCTGCGCGCGATCGTCGAGAACTGGCTCAAATGGACCGCCAGCGCGAAACTCCCGGGCGGCTGCATCATGACCGCGGCCGCCTACGAATTCGACGACTGGCCCGGCCCGGTCCGGGAACTCGTTTCGCAAAGCCTGCGCGAATTGCGCAAGACTCTCGCCCGCAGCGTGCGTCTGGCCCTGCAGGCCGGCCAATTGCACGCGGATACCGATGCGGACCAGCTTGCATTCGAGATTTTCTCGCTCTATCTCGGCGCGCAGCTCGATGCCCGCCTGTTCGGCGACCCGCACGCCTACGCGCGTGCGCTCGTCGCATTCGAAAACCTGCTCGAGCGCCACGGCGGCGGCAGAGCGCCGGCTCGCGCCGGCGACCGTCCTGCACTGGCAGCGGCAAACGGCGCCCATTGAACATGAACGCGCAAGCCCATTCCGACTACCTGGCGCAGCTGACCAGCTCGTATTCGCCGATTTACGGCCAGGCGATCAGCATTCGCCCGATGCTGCCGGCCGATCTCGATATCGAGACCGAGTTCGTGCAGAGCTGGTCCGCCGAGACGCGCTACAACCGCCTGTTCAGCGCCGGCTCCTACACTTCGCCCGAGCGCCTGAAGAAAATCACGCGCATCGACTTCACGCGCGACATGGCCCTGATCGCGACCATGATGCTGGAGGACAAGGAAGTGCAGATCGGCGTGGCGCGCTACGTGCGGCGCCCCGACGGCAGAACCTGCGAATTCGCCCTCACCGTGGCCGACGCCTGGCAGCATCGCGGCATCGGCCGCGCGCTGATGCTCAACCTGATCGACACCGCCGCCGCGGCCGGGATAGAGACCATGGTCGGCGACATCCTCTCCACCAACAGGCCCATGCTCCATTTCATGCGCTCGCTCGGCTTCAGCATCGAGTTCTCGCAGGACGGCCCGGAAATCCGCCACGTCAGCAAACGCCTAGTGCCGATCGCTCCGGCTGCTACGCCTTCGAATTCGCAGCCCAGCGCGTCCGCCGCAGCGCAATAGCCGCGGCCCGGGGTAAGCACCCCCGGGGATTCAAAACGCCAGCTCTATTCCACCAGCGTGAGCGTGCCCGTTTGCGGATCGACTTCCACTTCGGCGCCATTGGGAACAGCCGCCGTAATGTCTTCGTCAAATCCGGCGAGCATAGTCACATCGCCCAATGCGGCGCCCTGCGCGAGAATGGGATTCACGGAGTTGAGCACCAGCGCCAGCGGCACGATGCCGCGCGATTGCATCTCGTGCAGCATCCATGCAGTGGCGACGCCGCCCTTGGCGGTATCCAGCACCAATATCTTGCCCACGTAGGACTGGCCGGCCAGCTTGTGTGCGGGACGGGAGAATATGCCGGCAATGCGGTCGAGGTCATAACGCGCCGAAAAACCGTCGTGCGCGACCAATGCGGATCCACGTACCGCGCGCCCCATCCCCTGCCGCGCGCGAAACACCCTGGGCTTCGCGTTCATGCCAATCTCCCGCTTACCGCGGCATCCACGCAGGCTTGCATCGAGCCCAGCATGGGTTGATAGCCGTAGCCGCCCAGTATGTTGACCAGCTTTGCGCTGTTGGTCGCCAAGCGCTTCCACCCCTTGGCCTCTGCGATCTCGCGCGCGTAGGACTGATAGAAGCACATGCCGGAAAACACGGTACCGCCGGCCGCCTCGATGCTTGCGGTATAGCCCATGCGGTCGGAGTCCGGCTTTACCTGGGGGCTGGTCACCGCCAGCAGCGGCACGGCGAACTGCCTGCCTGCGCATAGCCCGGCCAGCTCGCGTAGCTCGTACAGGCTCAGCTGCGGCGCCGAGAATACGACCACGTCTACCCTATCGTCCTTGCGGTAGGACTGCTGCAGGGCGTCGATGTCGGCGCGCGTGACGCGATGGCTGGGCAAGCCGGGGGCCGCCACGTCGGCCAGACGGTAGGCTTCGGGCGTAATGCCCGCCAGGTGAAACAGCGCAATCGAGCCGAAGCTCGCCATCGCCGCGCCGAAATGCTTGAGCTGATCCGATCCGGGCGCAGCCTCGATGCCCTCGATCGCCGGCACGGCCCAGTAGTTGCCCGCGATGCGCCCGATCACCCCGCCCAAGGCGCCCCACTCATTGAGCGAGGCCGGCGTGAAGTCCACGCGTACGTGCAGCGTCGCACGCCGCTGTTCGGGCAGGTGAAAACCGTAGCGCGGCGTGCGTCCGGTAAGACCAGCCGACAGCGCCGATGGCCCTCCCTCGAAGTTGGAGTACGCACCGCAGACCGAATTGGAATAGATGACCACGCCGGTGTCGCCGAAGGCCACGTGCTCGTTGCGCGTAGGCGCCTGTATGGTCTGATAGTTGATGCAGGTGTCGGTCATCACCACGCCGAGCTTTACGAACGCGGCGATCGCGCGCCGTTCGAGATCGAGCATCGCGCAGGTCTGGCCCAGAAACTCCGCCTTGGCAAAGTCGGTGCCGCGCGGATCCGTGATCGTCGGAATGCGCACGCGCCTTTGCCCCTCCACGGCGGCGGCGAGCCCCTCCAGCCAGCGCACGCCGGCCTCGCCCAGGCTTTCGGTGTCGGCCATGATATGTGCCTGCGTCACCGGAACGAAATCCTTCGCACCGAAAAAATCGCCCACCTTGATCTGGTGCTGCAGCGCCAGCAGCGGCACCGGGCCGCGCTTGCCGGCCAGGATCTCTTGTTCTTCGTCGTTGAGTTTCATCGTAGTCAGTCCACCGTTGCGCCGGAGTCGCGCACCGCCTTGCCCCACTTGACCATCTCTGTGCGCTGAAATTCGGCAA
>JAJZUK010000104.1 GCA_021847125.1 Pseudomonadota bacterium
GGTGATGACCAAGCTGATCCAGAAGAACACCACCATCCCGACCAAGGCGCAGCAGGTGTTCTCCACCGCGGACGACAACCAGACCGCGGTGACCATACACGTGCTGCAGGGCGAGCGCGACGTGGCTGGCGGCAACAAGAGCCTGGGCCAGTTCAACCTCACCGACATCCCGCCCGCGCCGCGCGGCCTGCCGCAAATCGAGGTCACGTTCGACATCGACGCCAACGGCATCCTGCATGTGTCGGCCAAGGACAAGGCCACGGGCAAGGAGAACAAGATCAAGATCCAGGCCTCGAGCGGTTTGAACGAGGAAGAGATCCAGAAAATGGTCAAGGACGCCGAGGCCCACGCCGAAGAGGACAAGAAGGCGCTGGAACTGGTGAACGCGCGCAATCAGTGCGAGGCGCTGGTGCACTCGGTGAAGAAATCGCTCGGCGAGTACGGCGACAAGCTGGACGCGGGCGAGAAGGAAAAAATCGAGGCCGCGATCAAGGACACCGAAGCGGTGCTCAAGTCCGAGGACAAGGCAGCCATCGACGCCAAGGCGCAGGCGCTGGCGCAGGTGGCGCAGAAGCTGGGCGAGAAAATGTATGCCGACGCACAGGCCGCGGAGAAGGCTGCGCCAGGCGCAAAAAGCGAAGCCAAGGCCGACGAGAGCGAAGTGGTCGATGCCGAATACACCGAGGTCAAGGACAGCAAGAAATAAGGCTCTGGACCCAGGGGCACCGAGGGGCGAGGCGTGATAGCCTCGCCCCTTTTGCCGTTGCCCCCTCACTTCTAACTGCTCAAGAAACCCATGGCAAAGCGCGACTACTACGAAATTCTGGGTGTCAATCGCGACGCGGACGAAGACGCGATCAAGAAGGCTTACCGCAAGCTCGCGATGAAATACCACCCGGACCGCAACCCGGAAGACAAGGGCAAGTCGGAGGAGAAATTCAAGGAGGCGAAGGAAGCCTACGAGATGCTCTCCGACGCGGAAAAACGCGCCGCCTACGACCGTTACGGCCATGCCGGCGTCGATCCGTCCGCGGCGGCCGGCGCACAGGGCGCCGGATTCTCCAACTTCGCCGACGCCTTCGGCGACATCTTCGGCGACATTTTCGGCCAGGCGCGCGGCGGCCGCTCCAGCGTCTATCGCGGCGCCGACCTGCGCTACAACCTCGAGATCTCGCTCGAGGCCGCGGCGCACGGCACCGAGACCAAAATCCGCATTCCCACCATGGACGAATGCGGCACCTGCCACGGCTCGGGCGCGAAGCCCGGCACCCAGCCCAAAACCTGCACCACTTGCGGCGGCCAGGGCCAGGTGCGCATGCAGCAGGGATTCTTTTCGATCCAGCAGACCTGCCCCAAGTGCCACGGCACGGGCAAGATCATCGCCGACCCCTGCACGAGTTGCCAGGGTGCCGGCCGCATCAAGCAGCATAAGACGCTGTCGGTCAAGATCCCGGCGGGCGTGGACGAAGGCGATCGCATCCGCCTGAGCGGCGAGGGCGAGGCCGGCGTCAACGGCGGGCCGCCGGGCGATCTGTACGTGCAGCTGCATCTGAAGCCGCATCCGGTGTTCCAGCGCGATCACGACGACCTGCATTGCGAAATGCCGATCAGCTTCACCGTGGCGGCGCTAGGCGGAGAAATCGAAATTCCGACGCTTTCGGGGTCGGCCAGGATCAAGATCCCGGCCGAGACCCAGAGCGGCAAGATCTTTCGCCTGCGCGGCAAAGGCATCAAAGGCGTGCGCAGCCATGCGCACGGCGACTTGCTGTGCCATATGGTGGTCGAGACGCCGGTCCACCTCACCGAACGGCAGAAGGAACTCCTGCGCGAACTCGAGGCGATCAACGTGAAAGACTCGGACCGGCACAATCCGCGCGCCAAGTCCTGGATGGACAAGGTGAAGGAGTTCTTCGCCGAATAGCGAAGCACTCATTCGGTACGCAATACGGCCGACTAGGGCCTCTTGAAGCTCAGGCGCGGCGCCAGCTCGTGCCCTGCGGCGTGTCCTCCAGCACAATGCCCGCAGCCAGCAGATCCTTGCGGATGCGATCCGCCTCGGCGTAGTTCTTCGCCTTCTTCGCCGCCGCGCGCTCGGCTATTTTCTGTTCGATCTGCTCGCGCCCCATGGCCGCCGACGCCGCGGCCGCGACGCCTGGCCCCACCTCTATCGGCTCGCGTGCCATGCGCCCCTGCAGGAATTCGGTCGCATCCTGCCCCAGCAGCCCGAGAATCCCGCCCAATGCCTTGAGCAGACCCGCGGTGTGCGCCGACTTGCTGCGGTTCGCTTCGGCCGCCAGCTCGAACAATACCGCCATGGCCTCGGGCGTATTGAAGTCATCGTCCATCGCTGCGCGGAAGCGGCCGGCATAGGCGTCGCTCCAGTCGATCGCCACCGGCTGCGGCGGCACGTTCTTCAGCGCCGTGTACAGCCGCGTGAGCGCGCCCTTGGCGTCGTCCAGGTGCTGGTCCGAGTAGTTGAGCGGGCTGCGGTAATGCGCGCGCAGGATGAAAAAGCGCACCACCTCGGCGTCGTATTGCTGCAACACCTCGCGTATGGTGAAGAAATTGCCGAGCGACTTGGACATCTTCTCGTCGTCGACGCGCACGAAGCCGTTGTGCATCCAGTAGTTCACGAAAGCGCCGCCATGCGCGCCCTCGGACTGGGCGATCTCATTCTCGTGATGCGGAAACTGCAGATCCTGGCCGCCGCCGTGGATATCGAAGTGCGCGCCGAGCAATTTGCATGACATGGCCGAGCATTCGATGTGCCAGCCCGGGCGGCCCTGGCCCCAGGGCGAAGGCCAGGCGGGCTCTCCCGCCTTTGCTTGCTTCCACAGGACGAAGTCGAGCGGGTCATGCTTGCTCGGATCGGCCTCAACGCGCTCGCCCGCACGCAGCTCGTCCAGCGTCTTGCCCGAGAGTTTGCCGTAGCCGGGAAATTTGCGTACCGCGTAATTGACGTCGCCGCTCAGCCCGCGGTAGGCCAGTCCTTTCGCCTGCAGCGCCGCTATCATGTCCAGCATGCCGCCTATGTGCTCGGTGGCGCGCGGCTCGAAATCGGGCTTTTGCACCCCCAGGGCCGCGGCATCCTCGTCCATGTAAGCGATGAAGCGCGCGGTAAGCTCGCCTATGGTCTCGCCGCGCTCGAGCGCGCGCCGGATGATCTTGTCGTCGACATCCGTGATATTGCGCACATAAGTGAGCGCGTAGCCGCAAGCGCGCAGCCAGCGCTGCACCATGTCGAACACCACCATCACGCGCGCATGGCCCAGATGGCAGTAGTCGTAGACGGTCATGCCGCATACGTACATGCGCACCCGGCCCGGCTCGATCGGGACAAATTCCTGCTTGCGGCGAGCAAGGGTGTTGTATATCTTTAGCATGCGCGAAGGACAGCCGGAACTAAGTCGATTGCGCCGCAGCCTAAGCGTGAACGCGGCGCCATCGCCGATACTTCAACAGCGGTCTCTATTGTGGACGTTCGGGTGTTATTGTTAGAATGTTGGGCTAATCCAACTGGCGCGAGAAAGTATAACACAATGCACTCCCTCCTTCGCCGCATCGCACTCGCGCTGAGCCTCGCCCTGGCCGCAGCGGCCGTCCACGCCGACGAGCTGCAGGACATCAATCGCATGATGCGGCAAGGCCAGCTGCAACAGTCGCTGGAACGCATCGACAAGTTTCTGGCCGGTAAGCCGCGCGATGCGCAAGGGCGATTCCTGAAGGGCCTGATCCTGACCGAGATGAACCGCTCGAACGAGGCGATTCAGGTGTTCCAGAAGCTGTCCGAGGATTATCCCGAACTGCCGGAGCCCTACAACAACCTGGCCGTGTTGTACGCCGCGCAGGGTCAGTATGAAAAGGCCCGGATCGCGCTGGAAGCGTCGATCCGCACGCATCCCAGCTACGCCACCGCGCACGAGAACCTCGGCGACATTTATGCAAAACTCGCCAGCCAGGCTTATGACAAGGCGCTGCAATTGGACTCGTCCAATACCGGCGCCAAGACCAAATTGGCCATGATCGGCGAATTGATCAGCGGCGGATCGCGCGCCGCCCGCGGCGCCGCGCCCGCAGAGCCTGCCAAGACCGCGCAAGCCGCCGCGACCAGCTCGGCCGATGCCGCCAAGACCAGCGCGGCTGCAAGCGCCAAACCAGCGGCGGAGCCCAAGGCGGCCGCTGCGCCCAAGACAGCGACCGAACCCAGGCCGGCCGAAACCAAGACCGCCGAAGCCAAGGCAGCTGAATCGAAACCGGCCAAGCCGGCAGCGAAGGCCGGCGCCGCCGCGGAAGACGAATCCGAGGCGCTCATCAAGACCGTGCGCGGCTGGGCCGACGCCTGGTCGAGGAAGGATGTGGCCGGCTACCTCGCGCATTACGCCAAGGACTTCAAGACCCCGAAAGGCGAGTCGCGCGCCGATTGGGAAAAATCGCGCAAACAGCGCATCAGCGCGCCCAAGAAAATCGAAGTCGAAGTCGAATCGCCCAAGGTCAGCATCAGCGGCGAAAACGCCGCGAGCGTCAGCTTCCGCCAGGTTTACCGGTCTGACCGGATCAAGGCCGCGGGAACTAAAACGCTGGTCATGGTCAAAGCCAATGGCAAATGGCTCATACATGAAGAGCGGGTTAACTAATTGATGCAGTTGCGGCGCGGACTCTCGAATACATTACTCGCCGGGGCGCTAGTCTGCGCCAGCGTCTTCCTCCTTGCCCCGGCACCTGCCCAAGCGGACCCAAGCACCGACAACCTGCTGGGCAAGGTGTTCGATGAAATCGAGAACAACCGTCTCGACGTGGCGCTCAAGAACGTCGAAGCGCTGATTCAGGCCAAGCCCAATTTCCGCCTCGCCTACCTGATCAAAGGCGACCTGCTGCTGGCCCGCGGCCGCGAACTCAAGACGTTCGGCGACGCGCCTCAGGGATCGAGCACGGCGCGGCTGGCCGATCTGCGCGCCGAGGCGCTGGTGCGCCTGCACGCTTACCGCGACCGCCCGCCGCAGGACCGGGTGCCGCGCTATCTGCTGCAACTGCGCGCGGATCAGCGCTATGCCATCGTCGTCGACAATAAGCGCTCGCGCCTGTACCTCTACCAGAACGAGAACGGCCGGCCGCGCTTCGTCGCCGACTATTACATCAGCACCGGCAAACGCGGCGGGGAGAAAACGCGCGAAGGCGACGAAAAGACGCCGGTGGGCGTATACCACGTCACGGCGAGCCTGCCGCGCAACAAGCTCTCTGACTTCTACGGCAGCGGCGCTTTCCCGATCAGCTATCCCAACGAGTGGGACCGGCGCCACGGCAGGAACGGCCATGGCATCTGGCTGCACGGCACGCCCAGCGATACCTACAGCCGCGCCCCGCGCGCGAGCAACGGCTGCGTGGTGCTCGCGAACGCGGACCTCGACGCGCTATCGAAGAAACTGCAGATCGGACTCACGCCGGTCATCATCAGCGAACAGGTCGAATGGCTTTCGCTGGATGACTGGAACGCCGAGCGCAATGCGCTCAATGCCGAAATCCAG
>JAJZUK010000105.1 GCA_021847125.1 Pseudomonadota bacterium
GGAAGCCGTGGCCTGTCATCTGGCCCCTGTAGCCCAAGTCGAACAGTACGCAAACGGACGAATTCGGACGTTGCCGCACCACTTGCTAGAGGGAGAATCGGGGTGGGGGCGGGATTTGTGGACTTCTGCGAACGTTGCCGGATGCCAGACTGGCGGAGAGGGCGGGATTCGAACCCGCGTTAGGGTATTACCCTAAACACGCTTTCCAGGCGTGCGACTTAAACCACTCATCCACCTCTCCGGACTATTGCATCCGAGTGAACGCGCACCCTTTCGACCCGCGTTTCGGAAAGCTGCGCAGTCTACGCGATAAGCCTTTGCGAGGCAAGGCAATTACCGTCGGAAGCCCGCTTTCGCGCTAGGCCACCGGCTGCTTGAGCTGCTCCAGGATCGCCGGGTTTTCCAGGGTGGACACGTCCTGCGTGATTTCCTCGCCCTTGGCGATGGAGCGCAGCAGGCGCCGCATGATTTTGCCCGAGCGCGTCTTGGGTAGGTTGTCGCCGAAGCGTATGTCCTTGGGCTTGGCGATCGCGCCGATTTCTTTGCCTACCCAGTCGCGCAGCTCCTGCGCCATCTTGTGCGCCTCGGCGCCGGTCGGGCGCGTGCCCTTCAACACGATGAAAGCGCACACGGCTTCGCCGGTCATATCGTCGGGGCGGCCAACGACCGCGGCCTCGGCCACCAGCGCGGTGTTCGCCACCAGCGCCGACTCGATTTCCATGGTGCCAAGCCTGTGGCCGGAGACGTTGAGCACGTCGTCGATGCGGCCCATGATGCGGAAGTAGCCTTCCATGTCGCGGCTGGCGCCGTCGCCGGCGAGGTAATACTTGCCCTTGAAATCCTCCGGGTAGTAGCTCTTCTTGTAGCGCTCCGGATCGCCCCAGATGGTGCGTATCATCCCGGGCCAGGGGCGCTTGATCACCAGGATGCCGCCCTTGCCCTTGTCCACGTCCTGCCCGGTCTCGTCCACGATCGCGGCCATGATGCCGGGCAGCGGGAAGGTGCAGGAGCCGGGCTTGGTCGGCGTCACGCCGGGCAGCGGCGAAATCATGTGGCCGCCGGTCTCGGTCTGCCACCAGGTATCGACGATCGGGCAGCGCGAATCGCCGACGACGGTGTGATACCACATCCAGGCTTCGGGATTGATCGGCTCGCCCACCGTGCCGAGGATGCGCAGCGACTTCAGGTCGTATTTCTTCGGCAGATCGCCGCCCGCCTTGATCAAGGAGCGGATCGCGGTCGGCGCGGTGTAGAACACGTTTACCTTGTGGTCCTGGATGATTTTCCAGAAGCGGCCGGCATCGGGATAGGTCGGAATGCCTTCGAACATGATCTCGGTCGCGCCCACCGCGAGCGGGCCGTAGGTGATGTAGCTGTGGCCGGTCACCCAGCCCACATCAGCGGTGCACCAAAACACGTCTGTCGGCTTGTAGTCGAACACCCACTTCATGGTCATGACCGTCTGCAGCAGATAGCCGCCGGTGGAGTGCTGCACCCCCTTGGGCTTGCCGGTCGAGCCCGAGGTGTAGAGGATGAACAGCGGATGCTCCGCATTGACCCAGGTCGGCTCGCACTCTTCGGCCTGCCCCTTGATCACGTCGTGCAGCCACTTGTCGCGCGGCGCCTGCATGTTGACGGCCGTGCCGGTGCGCTTGTAGACGATGACGTTGCGCACCTTGTCGCAGCCGCCCATCGCGATCGCTTCGTCCACTGCCGGCTTGAGCGGGATTTCCTTGCCGCCGCGGAACTGGCCGTCCGCGGTGATGACTTCGGTGGCGCCCGCATCGACGATGCGCTCCTGCAGGCTTTTCGCGGAAAAGCCGCCGAACACCACCGAATGCGTTGCGGCGATGCGCGCGCAGGCCTGCATCGCCACCACCACCTCGATCGACATCGGCATATAGATCAGGACGCGGTCGCCTTTCTTGATGCCATGCGCTTTGAGCGCGTTCGCGAGCTGGCATACCTTGTGGTACAGCTCCTTGTAGCCGACGCGCGTGATCTTGCCGTCGTCGGCCTCGAAAATGATCGCGGTCTTGTCGCCTTGCGTCTTCAGGTGCCGGTCGAGGCAGTTGTAGGAGGCGTTGAGTTCGCCGTCGTGAAACCACTTGAAAAAAGGCGCATTCGATTCGTCCAGCACCTTGGAAAACGGCTTGTGCCAATCCAGGTTTTCCTGCGCCAACCGCCCCCAGAAACCCTCGAAATCGCGCTCTGCTTCGTTGCACAAGGCCTGGTAAGCCGCCATACCCGGCACATTGGCCTGCTTGATGAACGCCGCGGACGGCGGAAATACCCGGGTTTCGTTCAGTACCGATTCGATCTGCGCAGACATGACAACGGTCTCCTCTTTCCTTGGGGCAAGGATTACATCGCTACGATGATTGAAATTATGGGAAGCCAGCCTTACGCCACACTTACGCCGTGGCGGCATCGCTTAAATCAAAACACTAATCCGGGAGTTTGTAAAGGCGGACTATGCTCGGCGCGGCGCTCAGGCGGTTTGATCTAGCGCAAACGGCCGCCGCACCCACCCTAGGCAGCGCGGCAAAGGTGGTAACATTTAACCGCTGCGGATCGGGCGATTTGCAGTTGCGCAGTCCCCAGCCCGGCAGGCGCCAGCGCCCACCTTGGCTCCCCTGCGCGCATTGCCCTAGCAATCCGCATTGCCCTAGCGATCCATACCTAGCCAATTCAATCCAGCGAGATCAACATGACCGCCATCAAGCAGGAAGACCTGATCCAGAGCATCGCCGATGCCTTGCAGTTCATCAGCTTTTACCACCCGAAGGATTATCTGGCGCATCTGGCGCGCGCCTACGAGCGCGAACAGGCGCCGGCGGCGAAGGACGCGATTGCGCAGATCCTTACCAACTCGCGCATGTGCGCCGAAGGCCATCGCCCGATCTGCCAGGACACGGGCATCGTCAACGTCTATCTCAAGATCGGCATGGACGTGCGCTGGGACGGTTTCAAGGGCTCGATCCACGACGCCGTGAACGAAGGCGTGCGCCGCGCCTACACCAATCCGGACAATCCATTGCGGGGTTCCGTATTGGCCGATCCGCTGTTCACGCGCAAGAACACCAAGGACAACACGCCCGCAGTGGTGCACATGGAAGTCGTGCCGGGCAACAAGCTCGAGGTCACGGTCGCGGCCAAGGGCGGCGGCTCGGAGGCGAAGTCCAAGTTCGCCATGCTCAATCCCTCCGACTCGGTGGTGGAATGGGTGCTGAAGACCGTGCCCACCATGGGTGCGGGCTGGTGTCCGCCCGGCCTGCTCGGCATCGGTGTCGGCGGCACGGCGGAGAAGGCGATGATGATGGCGAAGGAAGTGCTGATGCAGCCGCTCGACATGCACGAGTTGCTCGCGCGCGGTCCGAAATCGAAACTGGAGGAACTGCGCATCGAGCTCTATACCAAAATCAACGCGCTCGGCATCGGCGCGCAGGGCCTGGGCGGCCTGTCGACGGTGCTCGACGTGAAGATCGCCGACTACCCGACCCATGCGGCGAACAAGCCGATCGCGATGATCCCCAACTGTGCCGCGACGCGCCATGCGCATTTCGTGCTCGACGGCGCGGGCCCGGTATCGCTCGAGGTGCCGTCGCTCGCCGACTGGCCCAAAGTCACCTGGGCGCCGACCGCGGCGGCCAAGCGCGTCGATCTCGACACGCTCACCGCGGCCGAAGTCGCCTCGTGGAAGCGCGGCGAATCCCTGCTCCTGTCGGGCAAGATGCTCACCGGACGCGACGCCGCGCACCAGCGCATCCAGGACATGCTCGCCAAAGGCGAAACGCTGCCCGTAGCTTTCACCAACCGCGTGATCTATTACGTCGGCCCGGTGGATCCGGTGCGCGACGAAGTCGTCGGCCCGGCGGGCCCGACCACCGCCACGCGCATGGACAAGTTCACCGAGATGATGCTGGCGCAGACCGGACTCATCGGCATGATAGGCAAATCCGAGCGCGGCCCGGTGGCGATCGAGGCGATCAAGAAGCACAAGGCCGCCTATCTCATGGCAGTCGGCGGCGCCGCCTATCTCGTGGCCAAGGCGATCAAGAAATCGCGCGTGCTCGCGTTCGGCGACCTCGGCATGGAAGCGATCTACGAGTTCGAAGTGAAGGACATGCCGGTCACGGTGGCGGTGGACTCCAGCGGCGCCTCGGTGCACCAGACCGGCCCGGCGGAATGGGAAAAGCGGATCAGGGAATTCAAGATCCCGGTTGCAGTCGCGTGAGCCGGCCGATTTCCACGCGCCGGGCAGCTTAGCGTTGCAGGGCAAGCCGTTTCCGCGCTGGCTCAGCATCGCGCTGCTGCTCGTGATCGCGACCACGTTCGGCAGCAATCACATTGCCGCGCGCATCGCGTTCGACCACGGCGTCAATGTGACTACGGCAGTGGCCGCGCGCTCGATCGGCGCGGCGCTGTTCGTGGGTGCGTTGCTGCTCGCCGCGCGCGTGCCGCTCGCACTCGCGCGCGCGACGCGCTGGCGCGCGATCGCGGTGGGCCTGCTCATCACGGTACAAAGCTATTGCCTCTACTCGGCGGTCGCGCGCATCCCGGTCGCGCTCGCACTGCTCGCCTTCAACAGCTTTCCGATGATGTTCTCGCTCATCTCCTGGGCCGCAGGCAGCGAGCGCCCTGCGCGGCGCGCCCTGATCGCAATGCCGGTCGCGCTGTGCGGGCTGGCGCTTGCGCTCGACGTGTCCGGCAAGAGCAGCGACATCGCCGGCCGCTGGGCCGAGATCGGTGTCGGCGTCGGCTTTGCGCTCGCCGCTGCAGTGTCGTTCGCGACGGCGCTGTTCTTCACCGCACGCTGGCTCAAGGACGTGGACGGCAGGCTGCGCACGTTTATCACCATGAGCACCGTCGCCGTACTGATGCTCGCGGCAGGCGCGGTCGCCGGCGACCTGGCATTGCCTGCGAACCCCGGCGCATGGCTCGGGCTGGGCCTGCTCATGCTGTTCTACGGCACGGCGTTCACCGCCTTGTTCGCGCTGCTGCCGCGCCTGGATGCGCTCAACAACTCGGCCGCTCTCAATTTCGAGCCGATCGCGGTACTGTTCCTTGCCTGGCCCATACTCGGCCAGAGCGTCGCGCCGCAGCAGATCCTGGGCGCACTGATCGTGGTCGGGGCGCTGGTCGCCCTCGGCACTGCCAAGCGCTGAAATCATGCCCTCCCCCATCGACACGCATCTGATCGCGATTCGCCACGGCGAAACCGAATGGAACAGCGAAGGCCGCTTCCAGGGACATCTGAACAGCGTGCTCAACGCGGAAGGCCTGGCGCAGGCGCAGGCATTGGCCGAACGCCTGACCAGCGAGCGCTTCGACCTGCTGCTCTCGAGCGATCTGGGGCGGGCGCTGCAGACCGCCAGCGCCATCGCGCTGCGCACCGGACACGAGATCGTGGTCGAGCCGCGCCTGCGCGAACGGCGCATGGGGATTTTCCAGGGCCTCACGCCGGAGGAAGTGCGGGCGCGCTATCCCGAGGAGTACGCGCGCCGGCACC
>JAJZUK010000106.1 GCA_021847125.1 Pseudomonadota bacterium
GCCCGACGAATTCGTCGGGCGCGGATTGAAACACACTCACCGCACCGGTCACCATCACCCCGCCGCCGGCATCGCCCGACGAATTCGTCGGGCGCGGATTGAAACCAGAACGCGCCCAATCCTGCCCGGTTCGCCTACAGCATCGCCCGACGAATTCGTCGGGCGCGGATTGAAACGGCTATCGGAGAAGCCGCTACGCAAGCCGGAAAACACTTCCGGACGAGTTGGTCGGGCGCCGACAGTCCAGCGTGACCCTCAGTTATGCAGCCAAAATCGCCGCCTTCCAGGCGCGCAAGCGCCTGGCCGTGGCCGTACTGCGAACTTTCCTCAATGCCGGTCCGGCGCTAGATGTTTCTCTTCGTCGTCTTCTTCGCTTTCTTCCTCGGCTTTGGCGTCGGAACCAGCACGGTGCCGCGGCATTTCTTGGCGCCGCACCAGCAGGGCCAGCGCGCTTTCACCGCTTTGGTGATGCGCTCGCCGGCTTCGATGCAGTAGTCGTAGGAAAGCTCCTCGCCCGGCCGGATGTCGCGTGCGGCGCGCACGAACATGCGCTTGTCCTTCTCGTAGGTATCGCAGTTCGGAGCGCAGGAGTGGTTGATCCAGCGCGCGATGTTGCCCTTGGACCCGCCGTCGATGTTGTGGTTGTGCGCCACGCCGAATATGAACGTGTGGTTCAACCCGTCCATGTTCTCGGGATAGCGGCGCGCGACCTCGGCTTCGCTGATGATCTCGCCCTTGTATTCGCACACCGTTTCGTCTTCGCGGATCGCGCGCAGGGCGAACACGCCGCGCCCGTGGATGCCGGAACTGCGCACCGCGATGCGCGGTCCCTTCGCTTTCGTCTTGCTGCTGGTCATGAGCGAGGCTCTTTCGCGCAAAGTGCGCATTGTTGCGTTGTCCGGGGCGAGATGCAAGCTTTGCGCAACTCGAAGCGCGTACTCATCTGGCCTGGCCAGCCGATTTCACCGCCTGCGCCAGTTCCAGCACGGCCGCGGCGTACATGCTGGAGCGGTTGTAGCGCGTGAGCACGTAGAAGTTGGCGAGGCCCACCAGGTATTCGCTCGCTTCGCCCGGCGTTGCGAGTTCGATCAAGGCGCAGGGCGCAGCCGTCTTGGCCTCGCCCGCGGCGTGGATCCCGAAGCTGGCCAGGTCGCCGTAGCGGTAAGTCGGCTTGATGCCGGCGGCTATCAGGCTGCGGTAGTGCTCCCCCTGCACCTGCGCCGCATAAGCCACCGGCTCGCCGCTTTGCCAGCCGTGCGCCTTCAGAAAATTGGCGACGCTGCCGATGGCGTCGGCGAAACTGCCCGAGAGGTCCTGTTTGCCGTCGCCGTCCAGGTCCACGGCATAGCGGCGGTAGCTGCCGGGCATGAACTGGGGAATGCCGATGGCGCCGGCATACGAGCCTTTCAGCGCCAGGGTGTCGATGCCCGCGTCGCGCGCATACAGCAGGTAGTTCTCCAGCTCGGCGCGGAAGAATTCGGCGCGCGGCGGATAGTCGAAGGCGAGGGTGGCGAGGGCGTCGATGACGCGGTAGCTGCCGGTGTTGCGGCCGTACACCGTTTCGACGCCGATGATGGCGACGATGATTTCCTCCGGCACGCCATAGAGCTCGACCGCGCGCGCGAGGGCTACGCGGTGATGCTCGCGGAATGCGATCCCCGCCTCGATGCGCTCGGGCGTGAGAAACAGCGCGCGGTAGGCCTGCCACGACTTGGCGCGCGGTTCGATGGGCGGCGTGATGGCCTTGATGATCGTCGGCTGGAAGCGCGCTTTGGAAAGCAGTGTGCGCAGCTCTTTCCTGACGAAGCCGTGCTTGTCCACCATCTCGGCAATGAACTGGCGCACATCTTCGCGCTCGGCGTACTGCCCGCCGGCGGTGACGGTGATGGCGTACGACAGCGCGAAGGCGAGCAGGACGCCCGGAAGAAAGCGCGCCGGCCGGCTCAAACGCTGAACTCCCGCACCAGCAGTCGCAATTCGGCGAGCATGCGCGAGTCGACCAATTTTCCATAGCGCAGCGCGATGTAGCGCTCGCCGATGGCGCGTATGCGCTCGGCCTGGGCCGGATAGCGCGCGGCGCTGCGTTCGATGAAATCGGCCGGGCCCTCGTGCGCCGCGCGCGCACAGCCGCGTTTTCCGAGCTTGGCGCAGAACCGTAGCCACAGGCGCTGCACCGGGTCGGCGTTGCGCAGGCGCCGCAGCAGCCAGGCCGTGAGCAGCGCCAGCAGGGCGCACACGCTCCAGAACAGCGTCAGCGCCATGTTCTCCCAGCTGGGCTCGTTCATGCCCATATTGGTGAGGAATTCGCGCTGGCGCTCCGGGTTATAGCCCAGCACCAGTTGGTTCCATTTGTTGGCGAGCGCGTCCCAGTTGTAGCGTATTTCGCGCAGCCAGGCGAGCGTGGTGCGCGCCATCAGCGGCAGCGGGTCGGTCGCCGGCACTGCCGCGGCCACGCCGGACTCGACCCGCACCGGCGAGGCGGCGGCGGTGGGATCGAAGCGCACCCAGCCGCGGCCATTGAGCCAGACTTCGGCCCAGGCGTGGGCATCGGACTGGCGCACGACCATGTATTGATCCACCGGATTGATCTCGCCGCCTTGATACCCGGTGACGACGCGTGCCGGCACGCCGGCGGCGCGCATCAGGAACACGAAACTCGCAGCGTAGTGTTCGCAAAAACCGCTCTTCGTGCCGAATAGGAACTCGTCGATCGAATTGCGGCCGAGCAGCGGCGGCTCCAGCGTGTAGACAAAACCCTGCTCGCGGAAATAGCTCAGCGCCTTCTTTGCGATGGCCGCGTCGGTCGGGAGGCTGATCGCCCACTCTTGTCCCAGCCGGAGTGCCCGCGGATTGAAATTCTGCGGCAGCTGCAAGCCCGGCCAGAGCCCGCCCGGATCGTCGCTGCGGCCCGCGGCGAAGTCGGTGTAGGAACTCATGTCGTAGCGCACGCGGTTGCGCACCGGGTCGCGCGCGATCAGCAGGTAGTCCGTGGTGGCGCGCGCCCTGGGCGGCATTTTCGCCGCCATCTCGAGCGCGAACAGCCAGTTGTGGTTGTGCGGCTCCAGCGTCACCTCGTAGTCGTAGGGCTTGCCTGCGGCTTCGAATTTGAGCGGCGCGTAGCCGCGGAAATTGCTCGGGCGCCAGGTGCGGCCATCGAAGTGCCAGAACACCGGTCCGCGCCAGTAGAGCTGCGGTCTCGGCGGCGGGGTCCCCTGGAACTTGACGCGAAACGCGATGGCGTCGGATTGCGACAGGCGGCTGATAGCGCCCGGTGACATCGAGTCCGACAGCCCGGTGACGCCGCTGTAGGCGTCCTGCGGCAGCCCCCATAGCGGTCCCTGCACCCGCGGGAACAGGAAGAACAGGATCAGCATCACCGGCGTCGCCTGCACGAGCAGCACGCCCGCGGTCTTCAGGTTGGTGGCCAGCGCGCGCCCGGTCGCGGCGAAGTTCACCAGACTGGCGGTGTTGACCAGCACGCAGACCAGCATCAGCCCCGCGGTGGGCAGCGTCTGCGAATAGAAGAAATTGGTGAGCGCGAGAAAATAGGTGAGCAGCACCAGCACCATGGCATCGCGCTGCCGGTGCAGTTCCAGCAATTTCAGCGACAGGAACAGCACCAGCAGGGCCACGCCGGAGTCGCGGCCGAAGACGGTGCGGTAGGTAAGGTAGACGCCGAATAATCCGCCGGCGACCAGCAGCGCCAGCAGCCATTTGCGCGGCAGCGCACGCTCCCCGAGGGCGAGATAGACGCGCCAGGCAAACAGGATCAGCGCGATCAGGTTCAGCCACCAGGGCAGGCGCTGCGTATGCGGTGCAACCACGAGCGCCAGTCCGGCCAGCAGCCAGAACAGATGGCGCAGTTGAAGTATCGCGTTGGCGGACTGGTGAACAATTTTCGTCATCGGCGGTGTATCACAGGTGACGAGGGAATTTGCGCGCTGCGCGCGCCAACCGCATCTGTACAGAAAACACGGTTCCCGTTAACGCCAACCGCAGCGTGTGGGGTCTACACAAGATCGCCGATTGTGCACGGATGTGCTTTTCATCCGTGCGCAATCGACGATCCGCGCGGACGGGCCGCCGTCCGCGCAAGCCCAGGCGCAGCGGTTCGACGGATGTGCCTATATCCTCCAGGGTCAGCGATCGATCATTGCGCGCTGCGCGCGCCAACCGTGTTTTCTGTACGGATGAAAAGCGTATCCGTACAGAAAACACGGTTCCGGTTAACGCCAAGCACAGTGTGTGGGGGCTATACAAGTCTGGGCGCAGCAGTTCGCACGCATGACAGGCGCGTGCCCCCTTTTCCCTGGTCCTGTTATAGACCATACAGCGCAAGCTCCCGCAGGCAGGCGGTCCGGTGTGCTTCGCCCGAGTCCGGCGTCAACTCCACTCCGGGCAGGCGCAGGCCGTAGCGCAACCCGTCCTGCTCGGCCGAGACGACCCAGCGCGTCAGCCGCGACAGCTTGGACTCGAGGTCCAGATTGGGCGGCAGCTGGTTCCAGTCCAGCCACAGTTCGGCCGCGGCGCGGCCGCTGAACAGCTTGGTCTGCAGCCCGCGCCCGCGGGCGGCGGCTTTCCAGTCGATATGCCGCGGCGAATCGCCCGCCTGGTAGGCGCGCAGTCCGGCGAAATCGTCGTTGCCTCCGCTGGCCACACGTTTTTCTCCCGCGCTTCCGGAGGGCTCCGGCAGCGGCAGCAGGCCGTCGTCCGGGCGCGGATAGACCAGGCAGCGCATGTCCGGCTGAATATAGCTCCAGGCGCGCAGCAGGCCGACCGGAAAGCGCGTGTCGACGGTGATGCGTCCCGGCTCAAGCCAGCCGCGCCGCTTGGCCGTTACCGGGATGCTCACCGTGGTGCCGCGCGCGGATGCGACGTCGCGCTGCGTCGCCTTGCCCTGATGCCACAGGGCGATGGCCGAGCGGTCGTAGGCCGAGCGGTTCTCGACGAACAGTTCGAACCATGCGACCTCGCCGGCGAACACCGGCGCGACGCGGCCGGGGGTGATATGCAAATGCACCAGGTTGCGGAAGGTGTGCAGGATCGCGACCAGCCCCATGCTCGCGAGCAGGAAAGTAAGGACATAGCCCAGGGAAAGGTTGTAGTTGATCGAGCCGATCAGCATCACGCCCAGCGCCATGGCGAAGGCGAGCCCGGGGCGGGTCGGCAGGATATAGACCCGGTTCTGCCGCAGGTAGATGGTCCCCGGTTCGGGCCGGCGCGGACCGAAAAAAGCGAGATAAAGCTGCGAGCGGCTCAGAAGCTGTTGCAGCAGTCCGCCGGCATGCGCTTCGTGGCTGGCGCGATTCAAGGGATAGTCACGGCCTCGATCAGCGCGGCGGTGACCTCGGAGGAGCGCTTGCGTGCGCCTTCGTGCGCCGGCGCGAGGCGGTGGCCCGCCACGCCGGGCAGCACCGCCTGCACGTCTTCGGGCAGCACCTTGTCGCGCCCGTCGAGCATGGCCCAGGCCTTGGCCGCATGCAGCAGGCCCAGCGCGGCGCGCGGCGACAG
>JAJZUK010000107.1 GCA_021847125.1 Pseudomonadota bacterium
TTCGCCCTGTTTACGAGCGGGTCCGTTCTCGCCTTGTTCACATTTGGAAGCGCCACCGATCTCTACAGGCATGTCGTCAAGCTGCATCAGATCGAAGACCTTCGGCGCCAACTCCTGGCGAAGGTTCTCAAGGTTCAAACGGATCTGTTCACGTTCGCCACTGCGAATCAGGCGGATTTGACCGCCACCGTCGACGATGCCATCGATATGGATACCATCGCCGCCAAATGCGTCGGCTGTCATCACACGCCCGCCATAGCCGCGCGCCTCGAAGACCTGCGGCATGGCATCCGCGATTACCAGAATGGGCTGAGCTTTTACATGACAGCCTCCGCCAACGCGGAACGCACCGTCCAGCTGAAGCAGGATGCCGCCCTGATCGGGAACTCGCTGCTGTCAAGGATCGAGACCATGTCCGCCGAGGCCACCGCGAACCTGTCGCAGGTGAGCGCCTCGGCCAGCGCCGAGGCGAGGCGAGGCGAAATCCTGCTTGCCGCGACGTTCCTGTTTACCTGCCTCGCCGGCGTGTTTGTCGCGCTGCACCTGACGCGGTCTATCACAGGACCGGTGAACGACATCGTCGAAGCCACCAGAGTCGTTGCCGGCGGCAAGCTTGGCTACACCTTGTCGCGATCCTACAAAGCCGAATTCGGCGAACTCGCGCGCGCGTTCAACTCGATGAGCTTGTCGTTGAAAAGCGACCAGGACAGCCTGTTGCAGGGGATGGCCGTGCGGCGGAAAGTCGAAACGGCCTTGCGCGAGAGCGAGGAACGCTACGCCTTGGCCGAGCGTGGCGCAAACGACGGGCTATGGGACTGGGATCTCGGCACCGACAGGATTTACTTTTCCCCGCGCTGGAAATCGATGCTCGGATACGCGGATCAGGCGATAGGCTCGGCGCCCGGGGACTGGTTCAATCTGGTGCATGCCGACGATCTGCCCACGCTGCGGGGGCGTCTGGCGGCGCATTTCAGCGGGGAAGCCGAGCATTTTTCGGCCGAGCATCGCATGCGGCATCAGGACGGGACCTATCGTTGGGTGCTGACCCGGGGAATCGCCACCCGCGACGCCGCGGGGAAGGCCAGTCGCATGGCGGGCTCGCAGACGGACGTCACCGAGCGCAAGCAGGCGGAACAGCAATTGTTTCACGACGCTTTTCACGACGCGCTCACCGATTTGCCGAATCGCGCGCTTTTCGTCAATCGGCTGGAGCACGCGTTCAACGCCGCGCCGAGGCACAAAGCCGACTCGTTTGCGGTGCTGTTCCTCGACCTGGATCGGTTCAAGTCCGTCAATGACAGCTACGGCCACGCGGTGGGCGACCAGCTCCTGCGTGCGTTCGCCGCGCGCCTGGCCGAATCGCTGCGGCCCGGCGATACCGTCGCCCGCTTCGGCGGCGACGAGTTCGCCATTCTGCTAGGCCAGGTCGGCGATGCCGCCGACGCGGTGCTGGTGGCCGAGCGCGTGCTGGAGGCGCTGCGGCGGCCTTTCAGCATCGATCAGCAGGAACTTTACGCCAGCGCAAGCGTGGGCATCGCGCTCGCCTCGCCGCAACACGACGGGCCCGACCAGCTGCTGCGCGACGCCGATCTCGCGCTATACCAGGCCAAGGCCAACGGCAAGGCGCGCTACGAAGTGTTCGATGCGTTCATGCGTTCCCGTACGCTGGAGCAGTTGCGCCTGGAAACCGATCTGCGCGGCGTGCTGGAGCGCGGAGAACTGCGTGTGTATTACCAGCCGATTTTCGACCTGCACCAGAACTCGATCACCGGCTTCGAGGCCTTGCTTCGCTGGCAGCATCCGGACCGCGGCCTGATTCCTCCGCAGGAGTTCATTCCGATCGCGGAGGAATGCGGGTTGATCGGCCGCATCGGGGAATGGGTGCTGCGCGAGGCGTGCGGAAAGCTCAGTCATTACACGGCCAGCAACGGCTCGGGCCCCGCGCTGACCATGAACGTCAATATCTCCAGCAAGCAACTGACGTCGCTGCTGGTCGAGCAGGTCAAGGAGGTTCTGCGCGAAACCGGCGTGGCGCCGCAAAGCCTGGGGCTGGAGATCACCGAGAGCGTCATTCTGGGCGATGGCGACGCCACCGAGTCGCTGCTGCAGGAACTCAGAGGGCTAGGCGTCGGTATCCATATCGACGACTTCGGCACGGGTTACTCGTCGCTGAGCTATCTGCACCGTTTCCCGGTCGACGTGCTCAAGATCGACAAGAGTTTTGTCGGTACGGCGGTCACGGGCAGGGAAAATCTCGAAATCGTGAAAGCCATTGTGGGGCTGGCCAAGGTCCTGAACATGGAGGTGATCGCCGAGGGCGTCGAATCGCAAGAGCAAATGACCATGCTGCAGGAATTGGGTTGCCGCTACGTTCAGGGATTCCTGATATCGAAACCCGCGGAGATGCTGGACATTCTTGATACCAAGTGTGCGTTCACGCTGGTCGGCAAGGCGGACGCCGCGCGAGGAGGCGGCGTTGAAGCCGTTGTGCCGCGCGCTTAGCGTTTATTACAAAATAAGGGGATACATCCCCTCATGCTCCCCTGAATCAGGGGCCATTTCGGCAATTCTGAAATGGCCTCTGAGTCTCTTTCTCTTTCTCGTCGCGGCCTGCGCCGCAAGCGCGTCGCCGCCGCAACGCGACGACATCGTCATCGGGCTGATTCCGGAAATGAACATCTTCCGACAGATGGAGCGATTCAGACCGCTTTCCAAGTACCTGTCGGAGCAGCTTGGCAGGACGGTCAGGTTTACGGTTCTCACGCGCTACGGCAACATCATCGACAATTTCGAGCAGCATCGTCTCGATGGCGCGTTTTTCGGCTCCTTTACCGGCGCGCTGGCGATTCAGAAGCTGGGCATCGTGCCGCTCGCGCGGCCGGTGGAACTCAACGGGAAGTCCAGCTATGCCGGATACATTTTCGTGCGCAAGGACAGCGGCATCGCAAATGTCGCCGCCATGCGCGGCAAGCGCTTCGCCTTCGTCGAGAAAGCAACCTCCGCGGGCTACATCTTCCCGCTCGCCTACCTCCATGCTCACGGCGTCAAGGACGTGAATGCTTTTCTCGGCGAAACCTACTTTGCCGGCAGCCATGATGCCAGCGTGTATGCGGTGCTGCAAGGCAAGGCGAGCATCGGCGCGGCGAAGGACACGGTGTACGACTGGGTGCGGTCCAAGGACCCGCGGGTAGCCGAGGAACTCGTGGTTCTGGCGAAGTCCGGAGAATTCCCGTCCAACGGGCTCGGAGTGAGAAAGGATATGGACGATTCCCTGAAGGCGAAGCTGAAATCGGCCCTGCTGCAACTCCCCGACAGCCCGCAGGGCCGGGAGGTCCTGGCGACATTGCGCGCCACGCGCTTCATCGAGACCAAGGTGGAGGACTACCAGCCCGTGTTCGACGCAGCCGGCAAAGCGGGCATCGACATTAGCACGTATGAGTTTCGAAACGACTGAAACGCGGCGCTGGAACAAAGCCCGCGCATAAGCCCAGCGCAAACGCGCGTCCGCCAGCCGGGCAGAATAGATTGACTGCGGCCGCGCCCGGCTAGCGCGCCTTGGACTTGCCGCGGTCAGCGGCGGGATCGGTTGCGGCAGCGTGCGCCGTCTTCGGCGCCAGTTCGGCCTCCCATTCCCATATTGCCGCCTCCGCCTTGCGCAGGAACGGGTCGTCGGGCTTGGTGCGATGGACGTAGGTGCGCATGGCACCGAGCGCGCCGCGCATGTCTCCCAGGCCCTCGAGCGCCACCGCAAGCCCCCAGTATGCGTTCACCTGATCGGGGCGCAGCGTGGTCGCGCTGTCGAAAAAATCGCGCGCCGCGGCGAAGCGCTTGAGGCCGATCAGCGCGTAGCCCATGTCGACATGCGCTTCGGGCATGTCCGGCGCGAGTTCGAGCACGCGCTGGAACGCCGTGATGGCGTACTCGTACTGTTTCGCGTGCAGCATGACTACGCCCTGCTCGAAACGCAATTGGATTTCGGCTTGACGCCGTTGATCGGCGTGCCCCCTGGGGTCGAGCCCGGGATCGGCATGTGCCGCGATCGATGCGCCGCCGCGCGGCAGCCAGGTGATCGCCAGGCCGCCGAACACGATCGAAACCAGCAGCAGCAGCAGCACCCGCAGGCGGTTGTCGATCCTGCTTAGCACGCCGTGCGACCGTGGCCTTCCGCGGAGCAGGGAAGCGAGCACCGGCAGGGCGCAGCCGAGCATGCCGACAAATGCAATCAGTCCGCCCGCGCCGACCACGGAGAGCGACACCAGCGTGGCCGGGTCGGCGCTGAGCAGCCCGCTGCCGGGCACTTTGCGCTGCACGTTATACACGCCCGACCAGACCAGGCCCAGCGCCATCAGCAGCAGCCCGGCGCCATAGACGACCGGCTGCCAGCGCGCCAGACGTGAGCGAGGCAGCGCGAAGCCAAGCTGCGGCAGCAGGTGCATCGCAATACCCATGAGCGCCAGCGCGACGGCGCCGACCGTGCCGTGATAATGCCCGGTGATCATCACGTTGTTGCTCGAGATCGCCGCGCCAGCGATGCAGCCGAAAATAAACAGGGTCACCGACAGCATCAGGCTTGCGCGTGCCGAATCGTAGGCACCGCTGCGGCGCTGGGTGCGCAGCGCGCTGGCGAGCAGATGCAGGCCGAGCCATGCCGCCGCGGGCCAGGAGGCGAAGGCCATCAGCCCGGTGAAGGCGTTGCGGAAATCGGTGCCCGCCGCCGGAAAGGCGAGGTATATCGCGGGGGCAAGCAGCACCGGCGTCGCGGTGAGGGCGAAACAGGCGAGCACCGCGCGCGGCGAGACCGGCACCGCGACCTTGCCGGCGCCCGCGAGTATCAGCCAGGACACCATCATGATCAGAACGTAGCTGAACTGCATCAGGTGCCCGGGCGCCCACAGTACTTTTTCGAAATAAGCTTGCTGCGCGACCCGCGGGAAAGAAGACAACATCCAGCCCAGCGACGCGAGCGCGAGGAGCATGGGCAGTATCGACAGGTAAATGCCCCAGCGCAGCGCGGCGTCGGTATCCGACGCGGACACGGTCAGCCGCGGCCAGCCGCGCACGAGCGCCGTGACCCCGGCGAGCGCGAGCGCAAGCGCGAAACCGCCGATTCCGGCGAGGAACACCGGGTTGTCGAGCAATGGCACGTAATTGCTCATCAGCGCAGGTCCGCTGGAAACGAAGGGCGACACCACCATGGCCACGGTGCCGGCTGCGGCGAAAGCGAAAGCCGCCCGCTGGAGGTACGCATTGGCGCGCACGGTGATCGCGCTCCAAAGCCGGGCGGCGTGCGCGAGGAACAGGATCAGCACCGCGAGGTCCACGTGCAGCACCAGCGCGGTCCGGTACAGATCCACGCCGGGCAGCAGGCGTCCGACGAACGGGGTGCGTGCAATCGACAGCGACAACGCAAAGACGGTGGATACCGCCAGCGCCGTCACTGCCAGCGCGAGCCAGGCGGTCACCAGCCGTCTGGGTTCTCCG
>JAJZUK010000108.1 GCA_021847125.1 Pseudomonadota bacterium
TCATAGTTGGTGCCGTGCGCGTCGTTCAATGCGGTGACGATGAGTTCGGCGCTGACGTTGGTGACCGAGCGCCCGAAGATGCACAGGCCGAGCGAATCGGCCGCGGCACATGCGACCTGGATGCCCAGGCTCGCCTCCGCCAGCTGCTCCGTGGTTTTGTCCTTGCAGTCGAATACCGGCAGGTTGCCCGTGGTGTGGTCGGCGCCTTGCGCCGTGACCATCATGGAAATGCCGGTCACCTCAATCACGCGCGGGTCGTAGGCGCTGATCGCCTGCTGCTTGATCACCGGCACGCGCGCGACCTTGTAATGCGCGCCGGCGCGCGCGGCGCCCTGCGCGAAGATGCGGCCGCGCTCGTTGCCCTCGCGGATGTCGTCCATCGCCTGGTGCATGAACGCCTCGTCGCCGAATTTGCCCAGGCCCGCTTCCATCAGCACGGCGAGCGTGGCGCCGATCTCGATGGTGTCGACGCCGAGGTCGTTGGCGACGGCGTTGACCCGCGCGACCTGGTCCGGGTGCGTGAGGCCGCAGTTGCTGCCCATCAGGCCTAGCGTTTCGTATTCGAGCGGCGACACCAGTTCCTTGCCCTTGTCGTCGACGTAGATGTTGCTGCATTCGATCATGCAGCCGGGCATGCAGGCGTGCGAAATGTGCCCGCCGCGGCTGGAGTTGAGTTCGCGGATGAAGTCGCCGCCGAGCTGCAGCGGGCCTTGGGCGGCTTCGACCAGGCGGCCGTTGCTGAAGTTGCGCACCGGCAGCCCGCCGATGCGGTTGGTGATGTCGCCCATCATCGCGGTGCCGGTGGTCTTGAACGTCTTGATTGCCGGCTCCTTCTCCAGGCGCGCGCCGTATTCGCGGATCGAGCCCATGAGCTTCTTGCGGTCGTGGAACGTCGGCATCTTGTGCACGTCGATGACGATGGCCTTGACCTTCTTCGAGCCCATGACCGCGCCGACACCGCCGCGCGCGGCGAGGCGCGAGGGCCGCCCGTCGGTATCGGTGACGGAAATGCCCGCCATCAGGCCGAGGTATTCGCCCACCGGGCCGCACAGCGCGAACGCGACCTTCTTGCCGTATTTCTCGAACAGGAGCGCGGCGGCCTCGTTGGTGCCCTTGCCCATGTAGGGCGCGGCGTCTTCGTAGGTGAGCGCGCCTTCCTTGGTGATGCGCAGCACGCTCCACTCTTGCAATGCGCCGTAGAGCGTGAAGCCGGCGATCTCGAGCTGGCCCATGGCGAAGGCGAGCGTTCCTCCCGAGTTGGATTCCTTGATGCCGCCGGTGAGCGGGCTCTTGCAGCCTACGCTCAGGCGGTTCGCGTTGGAAAAGTTGGTGCCCGCGAACGGCCCGGCGGAAAAGATCAGCGGATTCTGCGGCGACAGCGGGTCGACCTTGGCCGCGCCGAGCTCGAGCAGCGTCTTGGCGATGAAGTGCCGGCCGGCGCGGATCACGTCCGCCCCGTTCAATTCGTCCTTCTTGACCGAGCGGTCCGTCAGATCGATGTGCAGGTATTTGCGCATGGTCACCCCTGGGAGATATGAAATCGGTTTCCTATAGCGCGCCGATTTTACCCTGTCCGCCCCCGCCGCGTGTGCGCGAAGCGCGCGGCACACCGCCATATCCACGTTCGAATCAGGGGATAGGTTCCCCCCTGCTGCGACAGGTACGCGGGCGCTTATAGTTTCTGGCGAAACGCCTTGCCGATCAGCTCCAGCGCTTGCGGGCTGTCCCATTCGCGCGAGCCATGGAACTTGCCGAGCACGCGGCCCTTGGCATCGACCAGGACCGTCAGGGGGATAGTATCCGCACCCAGCATGTGCTCCAGCACCAGGTTCTTGTCGAGGTAATTGTCGAAGGTGATGCGGGTGCTTGCGATGAAGTTCGCCGCGGCGCGCGCATCGTCGTCGGTGGAGACGCCGATGATGTTGAATTTCTTGCCGCCGTAGCGGCGCGCGAGGCGTTCGAGCGACCCCATTTCCGCGCGGCAGGGCCCGCACCAGCTGGCCCAGACGTTGATGATCAGCGGCCGGCCGCGCAGTTCGGACAGCTTGCGGTAATCCCCGGCGAAACCGTAGAGCGGCGCCTCGCGCAACTGGCTGCCGATTTCGACCTCGCCCGGCGTCTTGGCGTACGCGCCCGCGCACAGCGCCGACAGGCAAAACGCGATCAATACGATTGCTTTCATCTGCGCTCTCGATTTAGCCGCCGCACGGCGGCCGGCCGCGCGGCGAATTTTCGCACAGCCGGAAGCTTATTTGCCGCGCGCCGCACGGCACTCAAGTCCGTTTGAGGCGCAACTTGAGGAAATCGCGGTATTTCATGTCTTCATCGAGCAGGTGGTCCACCACCAGTTTCTTGATGCGCTGCGCGTTCTCGATCCAATCGTAGCTGCGTTCGCTGCTGTTGAAAGCGTCCATCACCCCCAGCAGCTGCAGCGTCAACTCGGCGTGCAGCTCGGCATGATGGTTGACCTCGGGATAGCCGTGCCGGGACAGCAGCCGCTCTTCATGCTCAAAATGATTCTTTGCATCAGCGATCACGAGATTCAAGGCGCGCTCGATCGCCGGCTTTTCCTGGCGCGACATGATCGCGTGATTGAGAGCGTCGATCAGGGAAATGAAGCGCCGGTGGTCGTCGTCGATTTCGGGGATGCCCAGGCTCAGGCTGTCGTCCCACACCAGCTGCCACACGTCCTCGTTCATGATATCCCCCGGCATCTGCGCCGAATCCGAATCGCCGCACGGCGCCATTAAGCCATGATGCGGCGCGGCCGAATTTGATTTCGCGCAAATACCGGATGCAAGCCGGGAAGCGCTCCCTCTGTTTGGATCAGCGCTTAGTTCCAGTCGCCGCCGCCGGAACTATCGTCCCAGGAGGAACTGTCCGACAGGCCGAAGTCGCTGCCTCCCATATCGTCCGGCGCGGCATCCCAGTCGCTGGAACTCGGGATGAAGCTCTGGCCGCCCTGGAGCTGATTGCCGCCGGTGAGGCGGTGCATCAGGGCCTCGCCTGCGACCATCCCCGCCCCCAGCGCCGCGCCGGTAGCGAGCCCGCCGAGAATTCCGGAGCCGACGCCGCCTGCGGTCGAACCCATAGGCGCGGCGCCGCCGCCGGATCCGTAGGGCTGCAGCGGCGCGCCCGTGCCGCCTGCGGGCGCCAATGTCGGGCCATTGCGCCGGGTCAGCGTGCGCACGAAATAAATGAGGGCGGCAATGAACGCGGCACCCGCCAACAGCATGCCCAGCGGAATTCTGCTGCCCAGTCCCGCTGGCGCGCCGTACGCGCGCGCCAGCGTTGGCGTCGCGGTGCGGGCGGCGGAGAGGCGTCGCTGCAAGTCCTCCACCGCCTGGGGTTTTGCAAACGGCAGTCCCGGCGCCAGGCGCTCGGCCGTGGCCAGCTCCGCCGCCGCGTTGGCGTCGCGGCCCTGCTTCGCCAGCAGTTGAGCCTCGACATAGTGGGCTTTGCCGCTGTTGGGGTGGTCGCGCAGAACTTTGTCCATCATGCCCTGCGCTTCGTCGAAACGTCCGGCCGCAGCCGCTTGATAGACCTCGTGCATCGTCGGCTCGCCGGCCGCTAACGCAGGACCGGCCAGCAGGGCGCCGGCCAGCAATATGCAACTCAACAGTGCGTTTTTAAACATAGCTCAGACTCCAGGAAGGATTCCATCGGCGTGCCGATGGACATGCAGCCATTCAAGCGCCATGGTGTTGCTGATCGCAGCACTGGCACTGCGGCCCAGGCGAGCAGATAGACATGCATACACCGGGCGAGTTCCGACGTTCACTTTGCAATACGCGCAGCGGGCGTGATGTCCCGCCTGGATCGAAGCTGCGGCATAGGTGTTTTCCCTAGAGCCTGTTCGCAGGCGTCCCGATGTAGAGTAGGAGCCGCTGCGGCGGAAATATCTACTTACAATTTTCACACTGAACCAAAGCAGCCTCGACCTATCATATCGTTAAGTTGTCGCGCGGCGTGCAGATTGGATGCGATGCGCTCCCCGACCAGGTTTCAACGCAATGCAGACGACACGAAATGACACGCGAGGTGCTCGAACAATTCTTGCGCGACTCAAGCCTGTACCTGGGTCAACCACAGCCAAAGGCGGCCAGCCGGTTTTTCCCCTTTTCTGCGCTGGCCTGCCCGGAAGGCTCCCGGTCCCTCCCTGCCGGGAGCCTTCCACCTTTTTCGCCGGACGGAGATTCCGCAAGCGGCAAACGCGAAGTTGCATCCTGACCGCGGCGTCGCCGGCAGGCGCTATCGGCCGCGAAGCGGCAAACCGGAATCTGGTTTTAACGCAGTACTCAATGGGGAGTCTAGTAATGCATCAACTGAAGAAGAGTGCCTCCGCGGTTTTCCTTGCGGTCGCGCTGGTCGGCATGGCCGGCTGCGCGGCAACGCCTACCAGCGAAAGCACGGGGCAGTACATCGATGACGCGGCAATCACGGCCAAAGTGAAGGCGGCGATTCTGGACCAGCCTACGCTGAAGGCGCTCGATATCCACGTAGACACGTTCAAAGGGACGGTCCGCCTCAGCGGCATCGTCGCAGCGCGCGCGACCATCGACCGCGCCACCGAGGTCGCGCGCGGCGTCGCCGGCGTGAAATCGGTCAGGAACGAGATGCGGGTCATGTAATTCGGGGCCTGCCGGCATAGGGCTTAACCCTATATCGGCAACGCGGCGAGTCAGGTCTTTCCCTAATAGGAAGCCTGCGCTTATCCATGTCCAATGCAGGGAGAATAGAGGCGGAGGACAACCTCAGCTGGGAGCTTGACGTATTCGGAGGGGGACAGTAGTGCGTTCTTTATTCAGTTACAACAAGGATTATTACGGCGGCGCGCTGATGATCCTGATCGGTCTCACCGCCGCATACGCAGGAAGGCAGTACCCGCTAGGCACGCTCGGGCGCATGGGCCCGGGCTTCTTTCCGACCGCGGTGGGCGTGATCCTGGCCGGAGTCGGCCTTGCCATCGCACTGAGCGCGCGTCCAGCCAGCGGCGCCGGCGCCGCCACACACTCGGCATTCGATTGGCGCGCCTGGGGCGGCATCGTCGGCGGCACTTTGGCTTTCATCGCGCTCGGCGAATATGGCGGGCTGGTGCCGGCCACCTTCGCCATCGTGTTCATTTCGTCGCTGGGCGACAGGAAAAATACGCTGAAGCAGGCGTTCTGGCTCTCCGTCGGCATGGTCGTCATCGCGGTGGTCGTATTCTGGTGGGCGCTGCAGCTGCAGTTCAGCCTGTTCCGCTGGGGCTGAGCCATGATCGAACAATCTCTGCTCGGCCTGTGGTACGGATTCGGCGTCGCATTCGAGCCGCATAACCTGATGTGGTCGCTGTTCGGCGTGCTCGTGGGCAACCTGATCGGCGTGCTCCCCGGCATGGGGCCCTTGTCGGCGATATCGGTTTTGCTGCCGCTCACCTTCGGCATGCATCCGGTGCCGGCGATCCTGATGCTCGCCGGTATTTTCTACGGT
>JAJZUK010000109.1 GCA_021847125.1 Pseudomonadota bacterium
ATCAAATTCGCGAAATACTACGAACTCGGGGAAAACGACGTGGTATTCACCGTATTCACGGATTCCATGGCGATGTACCGCAGCCGTTTGACCGAGCTCGACGCGGAACGCGGGGCGTACGACCAGCGCCAGGCAGACCGCGATTACGACAGGCTTTCAGGCATTTCGATAGATCATGTGCTCGAGCTCTCGCACCTCGACAAGCGCCGCGTGCACCAGCTCAAATATTTCTCCTGGGTCGAACAACTCGGCAAGACCGTCGAAGAACTCCGTGCCCAGTGGAGCGACTACCGGAATTACTGGGGTTGCCTGCGCACCCAGACTGCAGAACTGGACAAGATGATCGATGAGTTCAACGCGGAGGCAGGTAGGTAACGGTAGATCACTCAGCTACGACTTCTCATAATGGTGTGTGAAACTTGAAATCCCTCAGAGAGCTCTATCGGATCGGCCTCGGCCCCTCCAGCAGTCATACCATGGGGCCGCGCTTTGCCGCCGAGGCCTTTAAAGCGTCGGCAACCCCGGCGGCGCGCTTGCGCGTCACGCTCTACGGCAGCCTTGCCGCAACCGGACACGGGCACCTGACCGATGTCGCAGTCAGCGAGCCGTTTTCGCCGACGCCGGTTGAACTCGTATGGGCGCCGGAGCAATCGTTGCCGCGTCATCCCAATGGCATGAAGTTCGAGGCGCTCGACGCATGCGGAAGCATTGTTGCCTCCCGCATCGTGTATTCAGTGGGCGGCGGCGCCTTGCTGGATGAAGATGGCAAACCTGATGGCAGTGGCGAAGTCTATCCCTACACGTACATGCGGGAGATTCTGGAGCAGACCGAGCGCGAAGGTCTTCTGCTCTGGGAGCTTGCAGGCCGGCACGAAGGACAGGAAATCTGGCCGTACCTGGGCGGCATATGGATAGCCATGAAAAAGGCTGTCGAAACCGGATTGAACGCGGAGGGGAAGCTGCCCGGTTCATTGAATGTGCCGCGCAAGGCCTCTGCTTACCATGCCCGCGCGCAAAGCATGGCCGGCCACTCCGGCGAGACCGCCTTGCTGTTTGCCTACGCCCTGGCCGTATCGGAAACAAACGCGTCGGGCGGCGAGGTCGTCACCGCGCCGACCTGCGGCGCCTGTGGCGTGCTGCCGGCAGTGCTGTTTTTTCTGCAACAACAGTCGCAATTCTCCGATGAGAAAATCTGCCGCGCGCTCGCCACGGCCGGAATGATCGGAAATATCGTCAAACGCAACGCCTCGATCTCCGGGGCCGAAGTCGGCTGCCAAGGAGAAGTGGGAACCGCCTGCGCTATGGCCGCCGCTGCCGCTGCTCAGCTATTGGGGGGCTCCGTGCGCCAGATCGAATATGCGGCGGAGATGGGGCTGGAACACCACCTCGGACTTACCTGCGATCCGATCGGTGGATACGTGCAGATTCCGTGTATTGAGCGCAATGCCATCGCCGCGGTACGCGCTGTCGACTGCGCGACCTATGCGCTGCTCTCCGACGGACATCACATCGTGTCCTTTGACGAAGTGGTGAGCTCCATGTGGGAAACGGGCCGCGACATGAACTCGAGTTATCGCGAAACCGCGCAAGGTGGGCTGGCGAAGATCTACTTGCTGCGCAAGACCGGTACGAACGGTTTCCCGGGCATGGGGAGCTAACGGACGTCGCGGCTTTAGATTCTTACGCGCCAAATGTTGAACAAAACCACTACAACAAATTCTTTTTGAACGTAAATTTCAAATATTTTTGGCTAGACCTTCCTCGACAAAAGCGCTCGCCCCGCCTTTCGGCACGGTGAAATGCGCTCCGCGCCAGTGGACGATAGACAGGATCCTGCGCTTTATCCTTTTCATCGGCCCGATCAGCTCGATCTTCGATTACCTGACGTTCTGCATGATGCTGTATATCTTCAATTCCTGGAACGATCCGGCCTTATTTCATACGGGCTGGTTTGTGGAGTCGATCTTCACCCAAACCCTGATCATCCATATCATTCGTACCAACAAGATTCCGTTCATTCAAAGCCGGGCCAGTTGGCCGCTGATCCTCACATCGCTGATCATCGTCGCGATCGGCGCCTGGCTGACGGTTTCACCCGTGGCGGGCACGCTCGGGTTTGTTTCGCTCCCGCCGCTGTACTGGCTGTATCTGGCCATCATGCTGCTGGGCTATGCGATTCTGACGCAGCTGGTGAAGGCTTGGTTCATTCGCCGGTTCGGCGAGTGACGGTGGCTGCGCGCGTTGCGCAAGCATTCCCGCCGTTTCCCGGCCCCGCGGCGCCCCTGTACTTCAGTGTCGGTGCGGCAGCGGCGGCGCGGGCCGGCGCCAGATCAGCTCGCCGTCTCGGTACACCTCGCGTACGCGGTGGTAGGGCACCGAGTGCACCGAGCCGTCCGCCGCGATCGCCTCGAACGCGCTATGGCTGTCGCTGGCGAACTCGATGCGCGCCAGCGGCACCTTCACGATCTGCTTATCCACGCGGTCGTAATAGCCGACGACGATGGTAGCGTGCCCGAATTCGGGGTCCCAGCGGATGCGGCTCAACAGCTCCTGAATCGGGATCATGCGGCAAGAGCTTTCAGCGCAGCGTATGGCGGTGCGCGCCCGGCGCCAACGCGGCAAGATTGCGGGCGGCATCGAGCATCACGCGCGCGGCAAACGTCGCTGCGTCGAAACGCGCCTCGAGCAGCAGGCTCTCGTGCCGACCGGCCGTCGCCGTTGCGCGGCGCTCGAGCACGATCCCGGATCCTGCGGTTTCCAGCGCAGCCAGGTTCTGAACCGCAAACACGTGGACCTCGGCGTCGACGAACAGCGGATCGGCCTCGATCGCCTGCTTGACCGAATCGATGTCGGCGCCCTGGTTCAGTTCTGCGTACACGTAGCGCTGCAATCCGCCGCCGGCGGAGCGATGTTCGGTCGCGAGCGCGTCCTTGACGCCGTCGATGGCTGCGGCGATCGCGCTGTGATGCAGGCTTAGCCCGGGGTGTTTCTCGTTCAGCGTTTGTCCGTGGGGAATCAATGCCTCGAACAGGTGCTGCAGCAACGGCAGCGCACCCGGATCCCATCCTGCACCGACGATCGCGGCGACGCGATGATTGCGCGCCGCGCGATCGAGTTCGTCATAGTAGTCTTGCTGCGCGCGCCCCTCGATGCGCGCGCATTCGACCAGCGGAACGCGCTGCTGCAGGATGTCGCGCGCGACGCCCAGCGCCGCGTTCGGCGGCACGCACAGGAGGGCGGCGTCAACACGCCTCAGATCGCGCAGGTGCGCGGCGAGCGCGATGTGACCCAGAACTGCGGGCAGGGCGGCGCCGCTGCGGCGCACCACTCCCGCGAGTTCGAACTCTCCGGCTTCGAGGAGCCCGTGCGCGCATGCTTGACCCAGAGCGCCGAAGCCTACGATCGCCAGCCGCACCCGCTTCATGCTGACAGTTCCGACGCCACGCGCGGCTCCATTCTGTCCGATGGTATTTGCATTGAAGCGCAGGGCCGGCTCGGTTCATTGACGAATGTCAAAAATGTCGTGCGCACGCTGCAGCACGGCAAGGCGAGGTGCCGAGCCAAGGGGGCAGGCGCGCAACGCAGGCACGCAACAAGCAGCTTTGATACTTATCAAGACCGTCGGTTTCCCGTCTGGGTAAGCTTGGATCATCCGCGGTTTTTGATCGCGCATAAAGGAGCAACTCATGGCCAGGCACGTGGTTCAAGTAGGCGCTCCCGATCCCGAGCGCAGGACCTCGCCGATTCTGGACGAGTACGAAGAGCTTTCGCTCGACATGGAACTCGAAGCCGGCACCTGCTATTTCAACGATACCGCCTACCCCATAGGCACTTACGTCCTGAGCGGGGATGAATTGCTGCATGGCGAGGAGCGCGGCGTTTGGGTGCGCAAGGGCGAAATGCGGCCGAATACATCAGAACAATAGCCGATTGCGCGCAAAGGCGGGACCAGCGGCAGCCGGGGCCTAGCGCATGGATGTTTCAACCGTTCTTCCCAACACCAGCTTCACCGCCAGAGCTTTGCTGCTGGGCGAGCGCATCGATTTGCGCAGCCGTTTCGCGGGCGAAGCCCTCGCGCGCAATCCACTGACGGTCCCGGTCGGCGGCGGCGGGGTGGCTGTGCTGTTCCGCTATGGCGCCGTGGTTCTGTTCGATGTCACGCCCGCCGCGCAGGTCGCGTTCCTCGAACAGGTGCTGGCGCTGGTGTGGAATCGCTACGACAAGCCGGAAACCGAAGAAGTTGCGGTGCGCATCGATCCCGCGGTGCGCGAGGGCATGCAGGGCGATGCCGTCTGCTTCGAGGCTATGTCGGTAGAGCGCCTGCAGCTGGTGGCCTCGGTCCTGAGTCAGAGCGTGGCGCTGGCGATGTACGAGTCGCGCGTGGCGCAGAATTTCGACCGGATCGAGCCGCTGGCGCGCAACCTCGAGCGCGACGGCCGCATCCTTGCGAATTCTTCCGAACTGCTGCGGCATATAGGCGCGATGCTGCTGTCCGAGCAGATGATGGTCGGCCGCGTCGAAATCAGCGAAAAGCCGGACACGCTGTGGGAGCATCCCGGCCTGGAGGGCTTGTATCTGCGCATGGAGGGCGAGTTCGAAATCCGCGAGCGGTACGCGGCGCTGGAGCGCAAGCTGAACCTGATTTCGCGCACGGTGCAGACCGTGGCCGAGCTGCTGCACAGCAAGCGGTCCCTGCGGCTGGAATGGTCCATCGTGATCCTGATCGTGATCGAGATCGTGCTTACGCTCTGCACCATGGCCACCAGCGTCGCCTAGCGGCCATTCGGATCGGGCAATCGGCGCCGCTTCTATCCTGCTGCGGGCTTCGAGCGCCGGATCGCGCGCAGCCGCTCGTACAGTTCGCGTTCTTCGCGCGTAAGCCGCTCCGGCACCCGGACTTCGATGCGCAAGTACAGTTCGCCATGGCGCGAATTGCCGAATTCGGGCAGGCCTTTTCCCTTGAGCCGCAATACCGCGCCGGGCTGGGTTCCGGGCGGTATGCTCACGCTGGCCGAACCGCTTAGCGTCGGCACTTCGAGCGTTGCGCCCAGCACCGCATCGGTGAGGGAGATGGTTTCCTGGCGCATCAGGTCGGCCCCGGCGCGCTCGAAGCGCGGGTCGCGCCGCGAGCGCACGACCACGAACAGATCTCCGTTCGCGCCGGCCGCGTCCGGACTCTGCATCCCTTTTCCCGGAATGCGCAGCGCCATGCCTTCCTCTACGCCCTGGGGGATCTTGACCGTGAGTTCCTCTTCCTTCTCCACTTCGCCGCTGCCGCCGCATTGCGCACAGGGGCGGTCGATGATGCTGCCGCGTCCGCCGCAGGCGGGGCAGGTGCTGATCTGCTGTATCAGGACATGCTCTTTCTTTTGCTCCCGGCTGCGCGTGATGCGGCCGCTGCCGCCGCATTCCTTGCAGGTGCGCGGCGCAGTTCCGCCTTCCGCGCCGGTGCCGTGGCAGGCGCTGC
>JAJZUK010000110.1 GCA_021847125.1 Pseudomonadota bacterium
GCCGAGCGGCGCGCCCGGGCGGCGCACCGACACGTTGGCATCGCAGCGGAACGAGCCTTCCTGCATGTTGCCGTCGCAGATGCCGATCCAGCGCACCAGCGCATGCAGCGCCTTGGCGTAGGCCACGGCCTCCTCCGCGCTCCTCATATCGGGCTCGGTCACGATTTCCAGCAGCGGCGTGCCGGCGCGGTTCAAATCGATGCCGCTCATGCCGTGAAAATCCTCGTGCAGCGATTTGCCCGCATCCTCTTCGAGGTGCGCGCGCGTGAGCCGCACGGCCTTCTCGCCGCCCTCGGTCTGGATTTTGACCATGCCGCCCGTCACGATCGGCAGCTCGTACTGGCTGATCTGATAGCCCTTGGGCAGGTCGGGATAGAAATAATTCTTGCGCGCGAACACCGAGCGGCGGCTGATGGCCTCGGGCCCGCCCACCGCGAGGCCGAAGCGGATCGCGCGTTCGACTGCTCCTTTATTCAGCACCGGCAACACTCCGGGCAGCGCGATGTCCACCGCGCAGGCCTGCACATTGGGCGCCGCGCCGAACTGCGTCGCCGCGCCGGAAAAGATCTTCGACACGGTCGAGAGCTGCGCGTGGGTTTCGATGCCGATGACGACTTCCCAGTCCATCGCCTACTCCGTGCCTGCCGGCTGGCGCAGATGCCAGTCGGTGGCGAGCTGATACTGGTGCGCGGCAGCGAGCATCTGCGCCTCGGCGAAATAATTGCCCACGAGCTGCAGCCCGACCGGCAGGCCGCCTTCGCCGAAACCGCAGGGGATCGACATCGCCGGCAGGCCGGCAAGATTCGCCGCAACGGTGTAGATGTCGATGAGGTACATCTGCACCGGATCGGCGACCTTGGCGCCGAGCGCGAACGCGACGCTGGGCGAAGTCGGCCCCATGATCAGGTCGCATTGCTGGTAGGCGGCAGCGAAATCCTGCGCGATCAGGCGGCGGATTTTCTGCGCCTTGAGGTAGTAGGCGTCATAGTAGCCGTGCGACAGCACATAGGTGCCGATGAGGATGCGCCGCTTCACTTCGGCGCCGAAGCCCTGGGCGCGGCTCTTCGCATACATGTCGGCGAGATCGCCATAGTCGGGGGCGCGGTAGCCGTAGCGCACGCCGTCGAAGCGCGACAGGTTGCTCGATGCTTCGGCCGGCGCGATGACGTAGTAGGCGGGCACCGACAGCGCGGCATTGGGCAGGCTGATCGCGACGCGCTTGGCGCCGAGTTGCTCGAACTGCGCCAGCGCCGCTTCCACCGCGGCGGCGACGTCGCTGTCGAGGCCCGCGCCGAAATACTCCTGCGGCACGCCGATGCGCAGGCCGCCAAGCGGCAGCTTGCCCGCGCCAGGCGCGGCGAGCAGGCGCGTGTAGTCCTCGACCGGGCGCTCGAGGCTGGTCGAGTCGCGCGCATCGAATCCGGCCATCGCGTTGAGCAGCAGCGCGAGGTCCTCCGCGCTGCGCGCCATCGGCCCGCCCTGGTCCAGGCTCGAGGCGTAGGCGATCATGCCGTAGCGCGAGACCACGCCGTAGGTGGGCTTGAGGCCGCAGATGCCGGAGAGCGCAGCGGGCTGGCGGATCGAGCCGCCGGTGTCGGTGCCGATTGCCGCGGGCGCCATGCGCGCGGCCACCGCCGCGGCCGAGCCGCCGCTGGAGCCCCCGGGAACCCGCGTGCGGTCCCAGGGATTTTTCACCGGGCCGAAGAAACAGGTTTCGGTGGACGAGCCCATCGCGAACTCGTCCATGTTGGTCTTGCCCAGGATCACGGCGCCGGCCGCATTGAGCTTTTCCACCACATGCGCGTCATAAGGGCTGACGAAATTGGCCAGCATTTTCGAGCCGCAGGTGGTGCGCCAGCCCTTGGCGCAGAAAATGTCCTTGTGCGCGAGCGGGATGCCGGTCAGCGGCTGCGCCTTGCCCGCCGCGCGCAGCGCATCGGCCGCGCGCGCCTGCGCCAGGCTCTTGTCGGCGTCGACCGTAACGAAGGCGTTCAAGCCCGGATCGAGCCGCGCCACGCGCTCCAGATAGGTCTGCGTCAGCTCGACGCTGGAGAGCGTCTTCTGCGCGAGCAGGGCGGAAAGCTGTTTGAGGGTGGAATTGATCATTTCAGCGCGAGGCGCGCGACCCGCTGCACACGCAGCCAGGTGCCCGCGGTCTGTTATTCGATTACCTTCGGCACCAGGTACAGGCCGTCCTCCACCTGCGGCGCGATGCTCTGGTAGAGCGCGTGCTGGTCGGTCTCGGTGACCCTGTCCTCGCGCAGGCGCTGCACCACGTCCTGGCCGTGCGCCATCGGCATCACGCCCTCGGTATCGACCGACTGCATCTGCTCGATCAGCTTGAAAATCTGGTTCAGATGGCCTTGCGCGGCGGCTGCCTCGGCCTCGGTGATTTCGAGGCGGGCAAGCCAGGCGACCCGTTTGACCTCGGGCAAAGACAGCGGCATGGAATTTACGCTTAATTGTGCGTTAAAGTGCGGTATTATAACGCATTTAGTAGCCCTCCTTCGGATTGGAACATTAGCAAATGTTTGGATTTTTACGCGGTTATTTTTCCGATGACCTGGCCATCGACCTGGGCACGGCCAACACGCTGATTTACGTGCGCGGCAAAGGCATTGTGCTCGACGAACCTTCGGTCGTCGCGATCCGCCAGGAAGGCGGCCCCAGCGGCAAGAAGACGATACAGGCGGTGGGCAAGGAGGCGAAGCAGATGCTGGGCAAGACGCCCGGCAACATCGTCGCCATCCGGCCGATGAAGGACGGCGTGATCGCCGACTTCACCGTGACCGAACAGATGCTGAAGATGTTCATCAAGAAGGTGCACGTTTCGCGCCTGTTGTCGCCCAGCCCGCGCATCATCATCTGCGTCCCCTGCGGCTCGACCCAGGTCGAGCGGCGCGCGATCCGCGAATCGGCGATCGGCGCCGGCGCATCGCAAGTATTCCTGATCGAGGAGCCGATGGCCGCGGCGATCGGCGCCGATCTGCCGGTGGCGGACGCGACCGGCTCCATGGTGGTGGACATCGGCGGCGGCACCACCGAGGTCGGCGTGATCTCGCTGGGCGGCATGGTGTACGCCGGCAGCGTGCGCGTCGGCGGCGACAAGTTCGACGAAGCCATCATCAACTACATCCGCCGCAACTACGGCATGCTGATCGGCGAAGCCACCGCGGAAAAAATCAAGAAGGAGATCGGCTCGGCGTTCCCCGGCTCCGAAGTGCGCGAAATGGAAGTCAAGGGGCGCAATCTCGCCGAAGGCATACCGCGCAGCTTCACTATTTCTTCGAACGAAATCCTGGAAGCGCTCACCGATCCGCTCAACAGCATCGTCAGCGCGGTGAAATCCGCGCTCGAGCACACACCGCCGGAACTGGGCGCGGACATCGCCGAGAAAGGCATGGTCCTCACCGGCGGCGGCGCGCTGCTGCGCGACATCGACCGCCTGCTGATGGAGGAAACGGGACTGCCGGTGATCGTGGCCGACGATCCGCTCACCTGCGTGGTGCGCGGCTCGGGCATGGCGCTGGAGAAAATGGACAAGCTCGCGTCGATCTTCACCAACGACTAGGGTCTAGAAACTAGTCTCTAGAAACTAGTATCTAGATGGAACACCAGCCGCCACCGTTTTTCAATCGTGGCCCGGCGCCCCTGGTCCGCCTCACCTTCTTCGTCTCGCTCGCCGTCCTGCTGATGGTGCTCGACGCGCGCTTTCGCTATGCCGAGAGCGTGCGCCAGGTGGTGGCGCTGGCCGCCTATCCGATCCAGCGCGTCGCGATGGCGCCGGTGGACCTGTTCAACGGCGTGGTCGGCTACTTCAGCAGCACTGCGGCGCTGCGCGCGGAGAATGCCGCGCTGCGCGCGCAGCGGCTGCGCGAGGCGCCGGAACTACTGCAGCTGGAGGCGCTCAAAGACGAGAACAACCAGTTGCGCCGCCTGCTCGATGCGCGCGAGCGCCTGCCGCGCAAATCGGTGTTTGCCGAGATCCTCTACGCCGCGCGCGATCCGTTCTCGCGCAAGGTGGTGATCGACAAAGGCTCGCAGAACGGCATCCTCGCCGGCGAGCCCGTCATCGACGATGTCGGCGTGATCGGACAGGTGACGCGCGTGTATCTGCTCATGAGCGAGGTAACGTTGCTGTCGGACAAGGACCAGGCGATTCCGCTGCAAGTGCTCCGAAACGGATTGCGCGCGGTCGCCTACGGCGGCGGCGAGAGCGGCACGCTCGACCTGCGCTTCATGGCCGCCAACGCCGACATCAGGAACGGGGACGTACTGGTCACCTCGGGCATAGACGGGACTTACCCGCCGGGGCTGCCGGTGGCCACGGTGGCGCGCATCGAGCGCGACGCGGCCTACGCGTTCGCACGCATCACGCTTGCGCCGACCGCGGGCATAGACCGCTACCGCCAGGTGCTGGTGCTGTCGAACGAAGCCATGCCGCCGCGTCCGGCCGAGGCCGAGCCGCCGGCGCGCAAGCCGGCCAAAGCGAAGCGCCAGCGCAAGGCCGGCTGAGATGCAACCGCAAGCGCAGCCGCAACGCATCCTGCTGCCGGCCAAGCCCAGCTTCATCGTGCTGACGCTGGCGCTCGCGCTGCTGTTCAACCTGCTGCCCTGGCGCAATCCGGTGGGCGTGCCGGACCTCACCGCCACGGTGCTCGCGTTCTGGTGCATCCACCAGCCGCGCCGCGTCGGCATCGGCATTGCCTGGACCCTGGGCCTGCTGCTCGACGTAGGCAACGGCGCGCTGCTCGGCCAGTACGCGCTCGGCTACTCGGTGCTCGCGTTTCTCGCGTTCGCGGTGCACCGGCGCATTCTGTGGTTTCCGCCGTGGCAGCAGGCGCTGCACATGCTGCTGCTCCTGCTGGCGACGCAAATGCTGACGCTGGTGATACGCATCGCCGCCGGCGCCGACTTCCCCGGCTGGACTTACTTCGCCGGCAGCTTCATCTGCGCCGCGCTGTGGCCGGCGCTGAGTTTCCTGCTGCTGCTGCCGCAGCAGCGGCCGGAAATCGTGGACGAGAACCGACCTATCTAGAAACTAGAGACTAGAAACTAGGAAACCCGTGGAATTTGCAACCACCTTTGTTCTTTCGCGTTCGTCCGCTTGCGTGCGAGTTGGTGTTGCTTTTTCTAGTCTCTTGTCTCTAGTTTCTAGTCTCTAGCATGCGTCTAGCGGAATTCAAGGATCACCAGCGCGAGCTGTACTATTTTCATCTGCGCATCGGTTTCGCCGGGGCATGCGTGCTCGCCGCGTTTACGCTGCTGCTCGCGCGCTTCGTCTACCTGCAGGTGGTGCAGTACGACTACTACCGCACCAAGGCCGAGGACAACCGCATTTCCATCGTGCCGATCATGCCCAACCGCGGGCTGATCCTCGACCGCAACGGCGTCGTGCTCGCGCGCAACTACTCGGCCTACACGCTGGAGATTTCCCCGGGCAAGGTCACGGAC
>JAJZUK010000111.1 GCA_021847125.1 Pseudomonadota bacterium
ATCTCCTCGATAAAAGGTTCCTGGACGCCCTCACCCAGATCGATGGTGGCGACAGCAGGAGCAATCCGCGGGCCCAGTTCGGAAAGCAGCGGCGCCGGATCGATCTGCACCAGCTTGGCATAGCTGCGGATCATGCCGCGCACGAAGGTCGTGCCGGGCAGTTTGGCGTAATCGTCGGCCTCGATCGCCGCGATCTGCTTGACCCCGTACTTGATCTGCTGCGACACGTCGGCGACGCTGAGCTTGAGTTCGGCGCGAGCGGCGGCCAGAGCCTGTCCCGGGCTGGCGTGCTCGGTCACTGGCACGGCCTCGCTCATTCAAACCGGCCCTTGAGCAAATCCTGATATTCCGGCGAGCCGGCGAAGCGCCGCCGCAACTGGGTTGCGAGGGTATTCTCGGCAGCACGGTCGCCCAGTTTGCGCTCGATTCTCAGCGCGAGCCACAGCGACTGAGCGGTGGGTTCGACCACTTTATTGAAGCGCCCGACCAGGCGGCGCGCGATTTCCAGCTCGCCGCGCTGGTACTGTACCGACGCCAGGTTGACCAGAGCCAGGGGATTGTCCGGCTCGCTTTTCAGCGCGCGCTCGAAATACCCGATGGCGTCCAGCCCGCCATTCTTCCCGGTCGAGCAAAGTCCGGCATTGATATAGGAACGCGCCGGCGTCTTGTACAAGGGGTTCTTCAGCGCCGCCAGGAAATAGGCGATGGACTGCTCCTCGCGCCCGCTGCGGCACAGGAACCAGCCGTAGTTGTTGTTGATGTCCGGATCGTTCGGGGTCAGGGCGATCGCGCGCTCGAAATGCCGCTGTGCAACCTCGTTCTCGCGCAAATCCATGTGCACCAGTCCCAGCACGTTGTAGGCCTGCGCATAATTCGGATCGGCCCCGATCGCGATGCGCAATTCCTCCAGCGCGACGCCCAGGTTGCCGCGCTCGAAATACGCCGAGCCGAGCTCGGTGTGTATGCGCGCGCGGTTGCGCGGGTCGCCGACCTCGCCGGTCAGCGTGCCCGTTTCGACCGAATCGGATTGGGATTGTGCCCCGGAGGACAGCGGCGTCTGTGCGCAGCCGGCAAGCGTGCCGCAGGCGAGCAACGCCGCCAGCAGAAAACCTGGTTTCAGCATGGCTGTATCTCCACCACGCGGCGCGTGCGCCGGGTCTTGTCGTCAACCCTGCCGGCGAGTTGCCCGCAGGCTGCGTCGATATCGTCACCGCGGGTCTTGCGCGTCGTCACCACCAGTCCGGCCGAGATCAGGATTTCCGCGAAACGGCGGATGGCCTCGCGCGGCGAGCACTTGAAGCCGGAATTCGGAAAAGGATTGAACGGAATCAGGTTGAACTTGCACGGGACATCGCGCACCAGCGCCAGCAATTGCCGCGCGTGCTCCGCGCCGTCGTTGATGCCGTCCAGCATGACGTATTCGAAGGTGACGAAATCGCGCGGCGCCTTGTCCAGGTAGCGCCGGCAGGCGGCGAGCAGTTCGGCAAGCGGATATTTCCTGTTGATCGGCACCAGCACGTCGCGCAGCGCATCGTTGGGCGCGTGCAGCGACACCGCCAGCGCCACTGGGCAGGCCTCGCGCAGGCGGTCGATCGCGGGCACGATACCCGAGGTGGACAGGGTCACCCGCCGGCGCGACAGGCCGTAGGCGTTGTCATCCAGCATCAGGCGCATGGCCGCGACCACGTTGTCGAAATTCGCCAGCGGCTCGCCCATGCCCATCATGACGACGTTGCTGATGATGCGCTCGCCCATGTGCGGAGCGCCCGGGGCGCGCGCGGCGTCGGGCGCCCGGGCAGCGGCTGCGTCGGGCACCAATGCGCGGGATGCGATCCAGAGCTGCCCGATGATCTCGGCCGTGCTCAGATTTCGGTTGAATCCCTGCTTGCCGGTGGAGCAGAACTTGCAGTCCAGCGCGCATCCGGCCTGCGAGGACACGCACAGCGTGCCCCTGTCGGTCTCGGGAATGAACACGCTTTCGACCGCATTGCCGTTGCCTACATCGATCAGCCATTTGCGCGTGCCGTCGGCGGCCGTGGCGTCGGAGACGATCCGCGGCGCCTCTATCGCGGCGCTTGCGGCGAGCTTTTCCCGCAGCGATTTGGCGAGGTCGCTCATGTTCGAGAAATCCGCCTCGCCGCGTTGATGCATCCAGCGCAGCAGTTGCTTGGCGCGAAACGGCTTTTCGCCGATTTCGGCGAAGAAACCGGTCAGCTGTGCAGCATCGAGGTCGAGGAGGTTAGGCTTCACGGCGGGCAAAGACTCAGCGCGAGTAGATGTTAAGCGCGGGGAAAAAATAGCCGATTTCGACCTTGGCGGTGTCCGTGCCGTCCGATCCGTGCACCGCGTTGGCGTCGATGCTGTAGGCGAAATCCGCGCGTATGGTGCCCTTCTCCGCTTTTTTCGGGTCCGTGGCGCCCATCAATTCGCGGTTCTTGGCGATGGCATTCTCGCCCTCCAGCACCTGCACCATCACCGGACCGGAAATCATGAACTTGACCAGGTCCTCGAAAAAAGGCCGGCCTTTGTGCACCGCGTAAAAGCCCTCGGCCTCGGCGCGCGACAAATGCAGCATGCGTGCAGCAATGATCTTCAAACCATTGGTTTCAAAGCGGGAATAAATCTTGCCGATGACATTTTTGGCCACTGCATCGGGCTTGATTATGGATAGAGTGCGTTCCAAAGGCATGCAAATCTCCAAAGTTTTTTGGTCTGAGAAAGCTTAACGTCATATTTTATCAGGGATTTTGCTTTGTGTCGCCTACAGGATGAGAGCAAAATTCCGCTACGCGCAAAACAAGGCGGGCCACAACGACTCCGAAGAAAACTTGGTATTCGGCGCCAGAGCGCACGGGGATCGAGGGCTTTCGCCGGCGTGATCTGCGGGATATCTGGTTAAACTGGCACTTACAATCGATCAATAGCCGCTGTCGGCAGCCACAGCGTCAATGGCGAATCCGGCAAGCGCTCGAATTCATAGCGTTCGTACCACCCTCGCGCACGTTCATCCTTAGCATCCACAATCACGCCGATCATTCCAATCTCGGCAGAAAGCCGCAAGCAGCGCTGTAGGGCATCGGCCAGGAGCAAATCGCCGAGCCCTTGCCGCTGGTGACGCAAATCAACCGCCAAGCGAGCCAGCCTGGCAACAGGCAGCGGAAAGTTCGGGAATCGGCTTACATGCTTTGCCGGTAAGTTCTCTTTTCGAATACCCGACATGGCCAGGCTGTAGAAACCACGAATTGCCTTGCCATCGACAGCAACGTAGGTACGACTCACGTTCGCATCGGCGTGCTGGCGAGCGAAGCGCTGCAAGTATTCATCGAGCGCCCCGACTCCGCATGTGAACACGCGTCGGTCATGGTTCTTCGTCAGCAGTTCGATGCTGACGGGAAAAACCGGGATCAACGCTTTCCTCGCCCCCATTCCCGGTGGCGCTTCATCGCAGCAGACAACTTCGGCTTGGGCTTGTCCGCGTTATCCAAAGCCTTGACAAAGGCGTTCCAGTCACGGGAGCTAAGAGTAATCATCTCCTGTTCGGCAAGGATCTGCCTGGCCCGCTCCTGCGCCGCTCCCAGCAGGAACGCGCTTACCGATATCCCGGCGGTCGAGGCGGCCCGGACAATCAATTCCTTGATTTCCGGTGATGTGCGTAAATCGATACGTTCGTGAGTTTGGGCGGCGATGGCCATGATGAATGTGTCCTGTACGGAAGAATCCCGGCAGAGTTTAGGCCAAAGCTCCATGACATGCAACGCGTCCGTACAAATTACGTAACCACGTCTGGAGTTGAGGCACCGGCGAAACGGCACGAATCCGTCGCAACGCCAGAAATAACAACAGCCGCGGAAGTGGTCTATTCCTGTCGCAGCCAGGTGATGGTCCAACCGGCATCGCCGGCTCCGGCCTGCCAGCCGCTCGCGACGCCCAGACCGGGAACAGCTACCAGCGTGTCGCCACAATAGATCAGCGGCAGTCGCTCGCGCTCCCACGGCGGCATGCGGGCTTCCTGCAGCAGGTTTTTCAGGCTGCGCGTCGAACCGCCGAGCCGCAAGCGCAATTTCTCGCCTCCTTGCCGCAAACTTACGCTCAGTCTCCTCTCGCCAAGCAAGGCGCAATCCACGCCGGCACCTAATCCGCGCACAAAATGCAATGTCCCGCCCAGTTCGGGCAGGGGCCACACGCGTTTGCCTTCCCAGTCGCGCCGCAATTCCGCAGGCACGTCCGCTAGCGATCGCAGCAGATAGGATTCGCCGGCATAGCGGCGCAGCTCATGGGCACCCAGCACTACACGCACGGTTGCGTCATCACGTGCCTGGAATAGCTGACGCAATCCTTCCTCAAGGCGGTCCGCCTCGGGCGCTGCATCACCTTGCTGCAATAACAGCCAGCGCACGAGATTTTTCGTGCGGACAACGCCGATGCGTTTCAACTCGGCCAACGCAAGCCGATTTCCCGTCACGGCGAGCTTCGCATCGGCTTCGGCCAACTGATCCAGAATCAGGCTCGCCTCGGCCAGGTGCGCGGCGCTACGCGCCAGCGTTGCGCCACAGCCCGGATACGCCTGCGCGATCACCGGCAACACCCGGTGCCGCAGGAAATTGCGGTCATAGCGCGTGTCGGCGTTGCTCTCGTCTTCAACCCAATTCAGCTTGTGGGCGCGGGCGTAGGCCTCGATTTGCTGGCGCGAAACCGCAAGCATCGGGCGCACGATCGCTGGAGCCCGCGCGCCTTTTCCGCCGCGGCCCTGTTGCCTGATCAAGGGCATGGCCGAGCCGCCTTTCACGCCGGCGCCGCGCAGCAACTGAAGCAGCAGCGTTTCGGCCTGATCGTCCTGGTGCTGGGCGAGCACGATGAAATCGGCGGTCTGCCGTGCATAGACCTCGTAGCGGGCGCGGCGCGCGGCGGCCTCCAGGCCTTCGGCGAGATAAGGCGCAACATCAACCGCGTGCAAAGCCAGCGGGACATCGAGCCGTTTGCACTGGCGCGCGCAAAACGCGGCCCAGCGCCGCGCGTTCGGGCTGATGTTGTGATTCACATGCACGCAGGAAAGCCCGAAGTCCAGCGGGGCGGCAAGCCGGCGCAGCACGTCGAACAGCACCATCGAGTCGAGGCCGCCGGACAAACCCAGCACCAGCCTCGCCCCGGGAAACAGCAAGGGCTTGAGCGCCCGGCCTACCGCGGCTTCGATGCTGTCCGGGCTAGGTGGTTTCGGCTTCCTTGAACTTGCCATAGTCCATCAGGCGGTCGAAGCGCGCTTCGATCAGCTCGTCTATCCCCTTGTTGGAGAACGAGCGCAGCGCGTCCTGCAGCGCTTTTTTCAAAATCTGCGCCATGGCTGCGTGGTCTCGATGGGCGCCGCCCAGCGGCTCGCTGACGATCTTGTCGATCAGGCCCAGGGTTTTCAGGCGGTTGGTGGTAATG
>JAJZUK010000112.1 GCA_021847125.1 Pseudomonadota bacterium
AGGGCGCCGAAGAACACGCCGCTAACGCTGGTCGCGGCCCACAGCCACAGCAGCAGGAAAATGATCTCGCCCGCGTACATGTTGCCGTACAGCCGCAGCGAATGCGACAGCGGCTTGGACACGTATTCGACCAGATTGAACAGGAAATTGAACGGCCACAGGATCGGATGGCCGCCGAAGGGCGAGCAGAACAGCTCGTGGATCCAGCCGCCCAGACCTTTGACCGCAATCGAGAAATAAATCATCAGCAGGAACACCGACAGCGACAGCGCGAAGGTGGTGTTGACGTCGGCGGTCGGAACGATGCGGAATTCGTGCTGGTGGAATACGTTGGTCAGCAGCCAGGCGATGATGTCGACCGGCAGGAAGTCCATGGAATTCATCAGCACGATCCACACGAACACCGTCAGCGCGGTGGGCGCGACGAAATCGCGCTTGCCGTGGAATATGCCCTTCACCTGGTCGTCGACGAAGCCGAACAGAAGCTCGATGAAGGCCTGGCGCTTGGTCGGCACGCCGGGGGTCGCGGCGCGCGTTACCAGCCACATGAGCAGGGTGGCGACGACGCCTAGGATCAGGCCGGTCACCAGCGAATCGACGTGCAGCGTCCAGAAAGAGCCGTCGCCGACCGACTCGGCCTTGAAGCTCAAGTGGTGCTGTATATAGCTCGTTGCGTTGAGTTCTTGCCCGGCAGCCATGGTGTCTAGCCTGCTATATCCACGTTAAATACGCTAAATACGCGCTACAGCGCGAAAATCGCTAAGTCTTGTCGCCTGCGAACAGCGCCATACTGAAAATCAGGATCGAAACGACGAACGACCCCAACAACCCTACCACGACGACGTCTTGATACAGCGCCAACACGAGCCAAAGCAGCAATCCAGCAAGAAAAAGCTTGGCCGCTTCGGCCTTGAGGGCGGCGAAGATGACCTCGCTTGCGGATTTCCCTTTTGCTTCTGCGCTTTTTGCAGCCAGCATCACAAACACCAGCCCGGCCGTAAGGCTGATCAGGCCGCCAAGCAGCGCCGAAATCGCGCCGTGAACGCCCGCAAACCAGGCCGCAATCGAGGCGATGATTATTGTGGCCAGTACTTGCGACCCGAACACCGGGCGGAACTTTCGCCACACTCGCCGCTATCCTCGCTGCAAAACGGCGAAATTATAGCGGCATTCGCGCAGTACGGTCAATTCACAATTCCGTTTCCGCTGACGCAATGCCTTGATCCACATCAATATGTACCACGCGGGTTAAAGGTATTCGCAGACCGGTTCGGCGGGCGACGCCGGCGCATGCCCCGAGCTAGCGCGCCGCGCGCTTTTTGACCTTGGGCGCGGCGCGCGGAACGTCAGTCTTGGAAAAATACCAATCGGTATAGTCGTAGCCGGCGTGCGCCCTGGCCTCCGCGTCTTTCGCCGTGGAAGGCGGCGGCACCATGACTTTTTGGCCGGGGCACCAGCCCTCCGGAGTCGCGACGCCGTGCCGGTCGCTGGTTTGCAGCGCTTCGAGCAGCCGCAGAAACTCCTCTACCGACCGGCCGTTGGTCATGGGGTAATAGACCATCGCCCGCACCCTGCCTTCCGGGTCGATGAAGAACGTCGCGCGCACGGTCGAGGTGTCGCTCGCCCCGGGCTGGATCATGCCGAAATCGTGCGCAATCCGCATCGACAGATCGTCGATGATGGGAAACGGAATCTCGACGCCGAATTTCTCCTTGATATTGCGGATCCAGGCGAGATGCGAATAAGTGCTGTCGATCGACAGTCCGAGCAGCTCGCAGCCGAGTTTTTGGAAACGCTGATAATACTTGGCGAACGCCAGGAATTCGGTGGTACACACCGGCGTGAAATCCGCCGGATGGGAAAACAGGATCAGCCATTTCCCGCGGTAGTCCTGCAGCGAGCGCGGACCATGGGTGGTCTTGGCAGTGAAATCGGGGGCCGGCTCGTTGATGCGCGGCAGCTTGGCGTTCCAGACGTTTTCCATATAGTTCTCCTGTGCGGCGCAGTTCACCCCGTAAGCGCTGTTGATTCAGTCCTGAAAGCGGGCGATGATTTCCGGCGGGATGACGCCCGCTTTAAGCCCCTCCGGATCGGCCGGGTCGCGCAGACCCCACACCCGGACTTCGCGTCCCTCGACGACGATATTACCGTTGTTATGTATCCGGTGCTCGACCACGAATACCTTGCTGCGCCATTCGCCGACCCAACTCTCCACCGTAATCTTGTCACCGAAGCGCGACGGGCCGCGAAAGCTGGCGCTGGCGTCTACCAGCGCCACCCCTGCCATCCGGTATTCCGGGAACAATTGCGCCCAAGGCATGCCGCGCGAGCGAAACATCCTCTCGGTCGCCCGATCGAACCATTCGAAATAGCGCGGGTAAAAGACGATGCGCGCCGGATCGCAATCGGCGAAATCGACAATGATTTCAAATCGGGAAGGCGTCATATCCGCTGGGCAGGAAAATGGATTTCATGGACTAACCGCTGCGGCGCGAGCGCGTATCCTTAGGCGGGTTGGCGAGTTCAGGGCCGTATTATGCCGCCTTCTACCGCAGGCGATAAGGCAAATCGCGGCGCTTGCGCGGGATGACAAGGGCCAAGGTACAAACTAGACTGAAAATCATGGCCTGCGAAACCAAGAGGCGTTCTATCCTCGGTACGCTGGGGTTGGTCGCTGCCCTCGCCGGCGGCGACGCGCAGCCTGTAGACCCGTATGCGCGCGAGCGCCAGGCCCTGCTTAGAGAAATCGAAGCCATGGCGCGCGAAACCGGCGCTGAAACCGGCCGCGCGGTGTTCAGCGAGCGGGTAATGGCTGCAATGGCCAAGGTACCGCGCCACCGCTTCGTCTCCGCGGCCTACGGAGCGCTGTCCTATGCCAACCGGCCGCTACCCATAGGCCACGGCCAGACCATCTCCCAGCCCTATATCGTCGCGCTGATGACCGAGCTGCTCGACGTCAAGCCGGGAGATTCAGTTCTGGAAATCGGCACCGGCTCCGGCTATCAGGCAGCCGTATTGGCCGAGCTGGTGCGCCAGGTATACTCGATCGAGATCATCGAGCCTGTCGGCAAGAACGCCGCTGCCCTGCTGCAGCAGTTGGGTTATCGAAATGTCGAGACCAGGATAGGCGACGGCTATCTGGGCTGGCCGGAACGCGCACCCTTTGATGCCATTATTGTCACCGCCGCCGCGCGGCAGATCCCGCCGGCGCTGGTTGAGCAATTGAAACCGGGCGGGCGCATGGTGATTCCGGTCGGCGCGGAAGACGAGGTGCAGTTCCTGCGCGTAATGGTGAAGCAGGCCGACGGTTCGATCGCGGCCCGGCGCGGCCTGGCGGTGCGCTTTGTGCCGCTTACCCGCGCCCGATGATCGCCCGCGCGCCGGCGGCGCGCTTCAGTTCTTGAATTTCGACAGCAGATCGTCCAGGTGCTCGTGGCTGGCGTAGCTGATCACCAGCTTGCCCGCGCCCTTCTTGCCTGGCTTGATTTCGACCGTGGTACCGAATTTTTCCGACAGCTCTTCCTCAAAGCGCAGGATGTCGCGATTGGACTTGAGCCGGTTCGATTTCTTAGGCTTGGGGTTGAGGATGCCCTGCACCAGCTTTTCGGTCTCGCGCACCGACAAACCGCGCTCGGCCACCCGCATTGCCACGTCCTCCTGGCGCCGGCCTTCCAGCGCAAGCAGGGCGCGTGCATGGCCCATGTCTATCTTGCCGTCGTAGACCAGCGCCTGCACCGTTTGCGGCAGGTTGAGCAGGCGCAGCAGATTGCTGGTCGCGGCGCGCGAGCGACCAACAGCCTCGGCGGCCTCCTGATGCGTCATCTTGAATTCGTTGATCAGGCGGTGGATGCCATTGGCCTCTTCCAGCGGATTCAGGTCTTCGCGCTGGATGTTCTCGATCAAGGCCATGGCGAGGGCGGCGGAATCGGGCACCTCCCGGATCACCACCGGCACCTCGCGCAGGCCGGCCAGTTTCGCCGCGCGCCAGCGCCGCTCGCCGGCGATGATTTCGTAGCGCCCTTTGCCGAGCGTGCGCGCGAGTATCGGCTGCATCACGCCCTGTGCCTTGAGCGAGCGCGCCAGCTCTTCCAGAGAGGCCTGGTCCATGCGCGTGCGCGGCTGGTACTTTCCCGGCTGCAGCGCGTCGAGTTTCACCATTTTCAGGGTGTCGCCGCCGCCTTCTTCGTCCTTGGCCAACAGCGCATCCAGCCCGCGTCCCAGTCCTTTCATGTTCCTGTTTCCTTTTCTACGCGAGCGCGACAGCCGAGCGCAACAGCAGTTCTTCCGCCAGCGCGATGTAGGCCTGCGAACCCTTGCATGCCTTGTCCAGGCTCACCGCCGGCGCGCCGTAGCTCGGCGCTTCGGCGAGGCGGACGTTGCGCGGGATGATGGTCGCATAGAGTTTGTCGCCGAAGTGCTGCTGCAGCTGCGCCGAGACCTGCTGCGCGAGCGAATTTCGCGGATCGTACATGGTGCGCAGCAAGCCCTCGATCTCCAGTTGCGGATTGAGGTGCTTGCGCACCTTGCGTATGGTCTCCACTAGGTCGCTCAAGCCTTCGAGGGCGTAGTACTCGCACTGCATCGGAATCATTACCGCATCGGCCGCGACCAGACCGTTGAGGGTAAGAAGATTGAGCGCCGGAGGGCAGTCTAGGAGTATGAAATCGTATTCCTCCACGACCGCGTCCAAGGCTGACTTGAGCCGGGTCTCGCGGTGCTCCAGGGCCACCATTTCAACTTCGGCGCCGGCGAGTTCGCGGTTCGCCGGCACCAGGTCGTAGCCGCCGCTTTCGGACTTCTGCCGCACCGACGGTATCGTCGTCAGGCCCAGCAGCACCTGATAAACAGAACTCTCCAGATCGCGTTTGTCTATGCCGCTGCCCATGGTCGCGTTGCCCTGCGGATCGAGATCGATCAGAAGCACGCGCTGGCCGGCGGCAGCGAGGCCGGCGGCAAGGTTGACGCTGGTCGTGGTCTTGCCCACCCCGCCCTTCTGGTTGGCGACCGCGAGTATGCGTGTCATCTATCCCCCGCCTGTTCGTTTTGGCTAATCAGCACCAGATGCCGCGCGCCCTCGAGGCCGGGGATCGCCAGCGGCAACACCTGCTGCACTTTGCAGCCCGGCGGCAGCTTGTCGATTTCCTCGTATGGATGCAGGCCTTTCATCGCCGCGAATAGTCCGCCCGGGGCGAGCAGATGGCGCGTGATGCGCACAAACTCGCCCATCTCGGAAAAGGCGCGCGAAATAATCACGTCGAACTTGTGCTGCGCCTGCCAGGACTCTACGCGCTCGCCGCAAACCGCGGCGTTATTCAGCTTCAGTTCAATCACCGCCTGATTCAGGAACGCAGCCTTCTTGTGATTGCTGTCGAGCAGGGTCACCTGCATGGCCG
>JAJZUK010000113.1 GCA_021847125.1 Pseudomonadota bacterium
GCCGCGCAGGATGTTGACCGCGACCGCCTGCAGTGCGTCGAACAGGTGGTACACGGCGACGAAAACGATCAGCCCGGCGGCGACGCGGCGCAACTCGGCATCCCCGGTGTACAGGCCGGCAACGCCGCCGGCGAAAACATAGAGGCACCCGCCCACGACCACGGCGCAGGCCAGCGCGAGCACGATGCCGGCAACACCCGCGGCGCGCGCGCGCGCGTACCGGCGCGCGCCCAGCGATTGCCCGACCACCACGCTCGCGGCATTGCCCAGGGCCAGCGGCAGCATGAAGCAAAGCGCGGCGAGGTTGGCGGCGACCTGATGCGCGGCCGAATAAAGCGCGCCCAGGCGCGCGATGAACAGCGCCATGAAGGTGAAACCGGTGACGTCGACCAGGAAAGTCAGGCCGATGGGCAGTCCCAGGGACAGGATGCGGCCCAGGGCTTTCGCCTCCGGCCAGGACCAGCGCGCAAACACATGGTACCGGCTGTAGTCGGGCGCGAACCAGCACCAGGTCCAGGCCAGCGCGCACACGATCCACGACACCAGCGCGGTCGCCACCGCGCAGCCGGTGCTGCCGAGTTCGGGCGCGCCCAGGTTGCCGTACATGAACACCCAGTTGAGCGGCACCTTGAGCACCAGGCCGATGAGCGTCAGCGCCATCACCGTGCGCGGCCGCGAGATGGCGGTGGAGAAACTGTAGAACACGCGAAACAAGAGTGAGGCCGGCACCGCCCAGGCGAGCGCGTACAAATACGCGCGCACCTTGATCTCCAATGCGGGCTCGACCCTGGCCACCGCGAGAAACGGGTCAGGATAGGCGAACAGCGCGAGCGAGGCGAGCGCCAGCGCCGCCGCCAGCCATGCGCTTTGGCGCAATTCCTCGCCGATATCCGCGTGGCGGCCCGCGCCGTACATCTGCGCGACGATGGGGGTGAGCGCGAGCAGCACACCCATCAGCGCCACGAACACCGAGAAATAGATGGAGGAACCTATGCCCACCGCGGCCAGATCCAGCGTGCCATAGCGGCCGGCCATGATGGTGTCGATCACGCTGTTGGCCATCACGGCCAGCTGCGCGACGAGCACCGGCCAGCCCAGGCGCACCAGCTCGCGGTACAGGCCGCGCGAGGCGCTCAAAGCTCGTACAACTCGCCCCCGCCCGCCAGCGCGCGTTCGATCAGCTTGCGGTTCAGGGCCGGGGCGAACAGTTCGATGAATTCATAGGCGTAGCCGCGCAGCAGGCTGCCGCGCTTTAGCGCCACGCGCGTGGTGTTGGAGCGGAACAGATGCGAGGCCTCCAGCGCGCGCAGTTTCAGGTCGCGCTGCGCGTCGTAGGCCATGGCGGCGATGATGCCCACGCCCAGGCCCAGTTCGACATAGGTCTTGATCACGTCGGCGTCGATAGCCGACAGCACCACGTCCGGCGCGAGGCCGCGCGCGGCGAATGCGGCGTCGATATGCGAGCGGCCGGCGAATGCCGCGTCGTAGGTCACGATCGGATACTGCGCCAGCGCCTCAAGGCTGAGCGTTCCGGCCTTGATCAAGGCGTGCCGCGGCGGCACCACCACGCAATGGCTCCAGGTGTGTGCGGGCAAGGCGAGCAGCCCCGGGACATGATCGAGCGCTTCGGTCGCGACCGCGATGTCGGCGGCCCCGGCCAGCACCATTTCCGCGAGCTGCGGCGGATTGCCTTGCTGCAGCGTCAGGTGGACCCGGGGATAGCGGCGCTTGAATTCGCCCACCACGCGCGGCAGGGCGTAGCGCGCCTGGGTATGGGTGGTGGCAATGGTGAACCCGCCCGAATTCTGGTCGCTGAAATCGTGCGCCGCGCGCTTCAGGTTGTCGGCCTCCTGCAGCACGCGCTCGATGATCGCGAGCACCACCCGCCCCGGTTCGGTGACCGCGGAGATGCGCTTGCCGTGGCGCACGAAAATATCGAAGCCGAGCTCATTCTCGAGCTCGCGTATCTGCTTCGATACGCCGGGCTGCGAGGTATGCAGCGCATTGGCGGCCTCGGTGAGGTTGAGGCCGCGGCGCACCGTCTCGCGCACATAGCGCAGCTGCTGGAAATTCATGATGCGACCTAAAGATCCGGGGTTATATGAATTCTATCAGTTAATCTGAGTACTTATAACCGGAGCTTATTACACGGGGACCTCGACTGGCAACTTCAGGCGGGCCCGCTCTCCCGGCTTGGCGTTGGCGGGCGCCAGGCCCTACAATCGGCCACTGCAGTGCAATTCATTGACAGGCGCATCCTGACCATGTCCGATGATTTCGTCGACTATGTAATGGAGTTGCTCGGACCGTTCGGAACCGTCAAGGCGCGCCGCATGTTCGGCGGCCATGGCGTGTATCTGGACGGCCTGATGTTCGCCATCGTTTCCGGGGACACGCTCTACCTCAAGGCGGACGAGATGAATCGCGTCGAATTCGAGCAGGCGGGCTGCGCGCGATTCGGTTACGCGCGCAAAGGAAAACGCGCCACGCTCAACTTCTTCCAGGCGCCCGGGGACGCGATGGAATCGCCCGAGTTGATGCTGCCCTGGGCGCGCACCGCCTATGCCGCGGCCCTGCGCGCAAACGCGAAAAAGCAGGCCGCCGGCCTGACCCCTGCCGCGGGAAAAAAGGTCTCTCCGGCACGGAAGACGCCGGCGCGCGGCACGCGCAAATAGCCACCGGCGATCCGCTTCCCTGCGCGCCGGCAGCAGGCCGGGTTAAGATACGGGCCGCATTTCGCACACTCGAATAACATGAAAAGAAAGCGCTTTGCCAGCCGCGAGGATCTGGACCTGACGAAAGCCGAGTTCGCGCTGCTCAGGCGCCTCGGCACGCCGGAAAAAATCCAGGCCTACCTCGATGCCATCCCGCAGAATTTCGAGATCGGCGGCGAAACCTGCCTGTCGGTGCGCCAGGCCCTGCGCCAGCGCCGCGCGCTGTGCATCGAGGGCGCGATGATTGCCGCGGCCGCGCTATGGGTGCATGGCGAGCCGCCGCTGCTGCTCGACCTCAAGTCGACGCGCGACAGCGACCATGTCGTGACCCTGTTCCGCCGCAACGGCTGCTGGGGCGCGATTTCCAAGACCAACCACCCGGTGCTGCGCTGGCGCGATCCGGTATATCGCAGCCTGCGCGAACTCGCGATGTCCTATTTCCACGAATACTGCAACAAGCGCCACCAGAAAACGCTGCGCAGCTATTCGGTCGCCTTCGACCTGCGCCGGCTGGACGCCAAGGTATGGGTGACCCGGGAAAAAAACTGCTGGGATGTGGGCTGGGCCCTGGACGCGGCCCGGCATTATCCGCTGATCACCAACAGGCAGGCCAAGCTGTTGCGCCTGCGCGATCCGCTGGAGCGCAAAGCGCAACAGTTGCGCCAATATCAGCCGCCGCGAAGGAAATGAAGCCGGGCTTTGTGCCGGACCGCCGTCCCCGCGGTAACGCAGCCCCGGCTCGCTTTGCCCGGAAGGCAGCTCAGGCCTTGCGCCGATTGGCCTCCAGCCAGCCGTCGACCAGGGCGACCGTGCGGTCGACCACGTCGTTGCGCATGCCTTTTTGCGCCCCCAAGGTCTGCACCAGACGGTCCGTCCGCTCGATATTGGTCGCGCCCGCGGCCAGGGCGCGCGCCGCGGAGGACGGGCTCCCCAGCGATTGCGCCGCATTGGCGTACTTCTCGAACGGCACCAGGTCTTTCTCCGCCGCACCCAGGGACACGCACAGTTTCGTCACCCAGTTGTAAACCGAGCGCGACGCTTCGATGTCGCCATGCACCGCTTCCTTGATCGGTATCACCCCGTCCTTCTGCACGCAACGATAGTTCCCGGCCAGCAGCATGCTCCATTTCGCCAGCGGCACGAAAATGGAATCGTGCACCTTGAGCTTGACCGGCAGTTCGATCTTCGCCCCGCCTGCGTCGAAGCGCACCGCTTCGATATCGGCCTCGAGCTGGCGCAGGATGGCGGTGTGCGCGTCCGAATCGAAGCGGGCCGATTTGAAATTGGTCGGCAGCCTGACCTGAAGCACGTTGACTTTTTCTTCCGGCGGGCGAAACGCCTGCGGGTCCGGGCTGCACAGGGTCATCAGTTTCGGGTCGAAGCTGTCCCACACGGTTGCATCGGTATAGCAGCCTCTGCACGCGGCGACATCGATGCCGGGGATGCGCGCGAGATAAGGCAGGGGCGGTATGTTCATGATTGACATGCAGGGAACCCTAGCCTTGGCCACCGCCTCCAGCAGTTCGCGCACGCCGGGCGAGCGGTACTGCGGCTCCTGCATCGCCAGTGCGACCAGATCGAAATCTGCGGGATTGAACGCCGTCGCGCCGCCGGCGGACATCTGCCCGGGCAGCTTCTTCGAGTTGACTTCGACCAGCCCCTCGCGGCCCTTGACCGGCAGGCGCACGATGGCACCTTCCTGGTTGATCAACTCCGCCTCGGCGGGAAGACAGACCAGCTTCACCGTGTGCCCTGCGAGCGCCAGTTTGGTCCCCAACAGCGAACCGTAGGAAGCGCCCATGATCAGAATTTTGTAGGTTGTGCCCATTAAGAAACTCCTCTTTCCTGTCGTGTAGAAAAAATTGTCGGGGTCAGCGCGAACCCGGATCGCGGGTTCGGTCCCTGTGCCATCCAGTTCAGGCGCCCGTTGACCTGCCCCGAAAGACTCAGCCCGGATAGATACAGGTTTTCCCTTACGCGGACATTGATCGACAGCAAGAAATTGCCCGAAAAGATGCCCGGCTAAGGCAGAAGTATGGACAGAAGCGGCTCGGAGCGAGCCTGCAACGGGCGCTGGCCGCGCCGGGGACGAGGTTCAGAAACAGCGCAGCAGGATCCCGTCCGCCGGGCCGGCATGCGCGGGCGTAGCCCGCCCGCGCTGACAGGATCAGTCGGCCAGACCTGCGAACAAAGGCGTGCTCAGATAGCGCTCGCCGAAGGACGGGACGATCACCACGATCAGCTTGCCTTTGTTCTCGGCGCGCTTGGCCACCTCCAGCGCCGCCCACACCGCGGCGCCGGAGGAGATGCCCACGAGCAGGCCTTCTTCGCGGGCCATGCGCCGCGCAAAGTTCATCGCGTCGTCGTTCTTCACGCGCACGATCTCGTCATAGATTTTGGTGTTGAGCACCTTGGGGACGAAACCCGCGCCTATGCCCTGCAGCGGGTGCGGGCCGGCCGCCCCGCCGGAGAGTACGGGCGATGCGTCGGGTTCGACCGCAATGCACTTGAACGACGGTTTGCGCGCCTTGATCACCTCACCGACCCCGGTGATGGTGCCGCCGGTGCCTATGCCGGACACCAGAAAATCCGCCTTGCCGTCGGTGTCGCGCCAGATTTCCTCGGCGGTGGTGCGCCGGTGCACCTCGGGATTGGCCGGATTGTCGAACT
>JAJZUK010000114.1 GCA_021847125.1 Pseudomonadota bacterium
CGTTGTCGGTAATCCCTCCCGGCGTGTACGGAACAATCCATTTGATCGTCTTCGAAGGGTAGGTTTGGGCGACGGCGCCAGCAGTCCAGGCGAGCGCGGCGGCGAGAGCTATCAGTTTAAGTAAGCGCAACATATCGACTCCTCCATTCAAAGTTTGAAAAACAGCCGCCGTCACAGCGGCGGCCGGTGCAGGTGGTGCTCGGTCACTTGCTGGTAGGCGTGCGCCGCGCGCAGCACCAGATCCTCGCGCTGCATCGGCCCTACCAGTTGCAGGCCTATGGGCAGGCCTTCCGCAGAAAAGCCGCAAGGCACGGACATCGCCGGCTGCTGCGTCAGATTGAACGGAAACGAAAAAGGGGTCCACCAGGTCCAGTCCGCCTCGCCGGCCGGGCGTTCCGGCGCGACGATGCCGGTAGCAAAAGCCGTGACCGCGGTGGCGGGCGTGAGCAGCAAGTCGTATTTCTGATGAAACCGCGCCATGTGCTCGCCCAGCGCGCCGCGCGCATTGACCGCATCGAGGTACTGGGCCAGGGTGTGCTGCGAACCGGCGGCGCAGGCCTGCTGCAATCCCGGATCGAGCAGCGCGAATTTTTCTTTCGGCATGTTGCGCAGAAGATTGTACGCGCCCGAGGTCCAGTGCACCCAGAAGATGCCCCGGCAGTCGGCAAAGCCCGGATCAACCTCGTCCACCACCGCGCCCATCCCGGCCAGCTGTTTCGCCGCGTCGGCGACGCGCGCTTCGACCTCGGGATCGACGTGGTCCACATAGCCCAGGCGCGGACTGTAGGCGATGCGCAGGCCTTGCACCCCGGCATCCAGCCCCCGGGTCCAGTCGATGCCGGCGTAAGGAAGCGCGGTCCAGTCGCGCGCATCGGGCTGCGACAGCGCGTTCAGCATCAGCGCGCAGTCGGCGACCGTGCGCGCCATCGGCCCCACGTGCGCCACTGTACCGAAAGGCGATAGCGGCCAGGCCGGCACGCGGCCGAAACCGGCTTTGATGCCGGATATGCCGGCGAAGGAGGCGGGGATGCGTATCGAGCCGCCACCGTCGGTGCCCACGGCCAGCTGCCCCAGGCCGGCGGCGACCTGCGCCGAGGCGCCGCCGCTGGAGCCGCCGGGCGTACGCCCTAGATTCCAGGGATTGCGCGTAACGCCGGTGAGCGCGCTGTCGGTCACACCTTTCCAGCCGAATTCGGGGGTGCAGGTCTTGCCCAGCAGCACCGCGCCGTTCTCGCGCAGGCGCGCCGTCGCCGGTCCGTCCTCCAGCCACGGCCCGGCGCGATCCACGGTCCTGGAACCGCGCAGCGTGGGCCAGCCGCGGGTCAGGATCAGGTCCTTGATCGAGGCCGGCACGCCGTCGAGCCAGCCCAGGGGCGCACCCTTCATCCAGCGCGCTTCGGAAGCGCGTGCCGCCGCCAGCGCGCCTTCCTCGTCGACGAGACAATATGCGTTCAGTTTCGGGTTGAGTTCGCGTATGCGCGCGAGCACCGCCTGGGTCACTTCCAGCGGCGACAGGGTCTTCGCGCGATAGCGCTGCAGCAGTTCGGTGGCGGAAGCATAGACAAGCTCGGCAGCCATCTTGACCGCCCTCAGGCGACGCGCTTGAGCGCGGCGGCGAGCGTGCCCACCATCTGGTCGACGTGCGGTTTCTCGACGATCAGCGGCGGCGACAGCGCCAGGGTGTCGCCCGCAGGCCGCACCAGCAGGCCGTTGGCATAGCAGTCGACGAAGGTGTCGAAGGCGCGCGCGCCGACCTGGCCCGGGCGCGGGGCCACCTCGATCACGCCTATCAGCCCCAGGCTGCGGATGTCGATCACGTTGGGCAGGCCCTTAAGCGTATGCAGCGCCTGTTCGAAATAAGGCGCGATGGCGGCAGCCCGCTCGAACAGGCCTTCTTCGCGGTACAGGTCGATGGTGGCGCTCGCGGCGGCCGCCGCGACCGGATGGCCCGAATAGGTGTAGCCGTGAAACAGTTCGATCGCACCCTCCGGCCCCTGCATGAAAGCGTCATAGACGCGGTTGTGCGCGATCACCCCGCCCATGGGGATGGTGCCGTTGGTGACCCCCTTGGCAAAGGTCATGAGGTCGGGCAGGACACCGAAATAATCGGCGGCGAACGCTTTGCCCAGGCGGCCGAAGCCGGTGATCACCTCGTCGAATATCAGCAGGATGCCGTGCTTGTCGCAGATCGCGCGCAGGCGTTCCAGATAGCCCTTGGGCGGAATCAGTCCGCCGGTGGAGCCGGCCACCGGCTCGACGATCACCGCCGCGATGTTGGACGCGTCGTGCAGCGGGATGATGCGGCTCTCCAACTCGTCCGCGAAATGCGCGCCCCATTCGGGCTGGCCGCGCGAGTAGGCCTGCTTTTCTAGATCCCAGGTATGGCGCAAGTGGTCCACGCGCGGCAGCAGATTGCCGAAGGTCTTGCGGTTGTTGGTCATGCCGCCGACGGAAATCCCGCCGAAGCCGGTGCCGTGGTAGCCGCGCTCGCGGCCGATCAGCACGGTGCGCTGTCCCTCGCCGCGGGCGCGGTGATAGGCCAACGCGATCTTGAGCGCGCTGTCCACCGCTTCCGAACCGGAATTTGAGAAAAACACGTGTTCGAGGCCCGCCGGCGCGAGCGCGGCGATTTTCTGCGCCGCTTCGAACGCCTTCGGATGCCCCATCTGGAAGGTGGGCGCGAAGTCTAGCGTGTCGAGCTGGGCTTTCACCGCGTTGACGATTCTTTCGCGTCCGTGGCCGGCGTTGACGCACCACAGGCCCGCCGTGCCGTCCAGCACCTTGCGCCCGTCGTGCGCCGTGAAATGCATGTCCTTCGCGCCCACCAGCAGGCGCGGCGCCTGTTTGAACTGGCGGTTCGCCGAAAACGGCATCCAGAAGGCGGAAAGGTCTATACCCAATTGCGTTTCTATCGTGCCCATGATTACTCCCGTGCTATTTGTCGGCCTGGTTGATGAAATCGCCCAGCGCCCGGTTGAACGCGTCCGGCTGCTCCAGATTGGACAGGTGCGCGGCGGAAGGAATGACCACCAGTTCCGAACCGGGCAGCGCCCGGTGTATGTCCTCGGCCATGGCCACCGGCGTGCCGGCATCGTCCTTGCCGACGATGACCAGCGCCGGGCAGCGGATTTCCTTCAGCCGCGCGGTCAGATTGATTTTCGGGATGGCGTGGCTGCAGCCGACATAGCCCGTGGTCGGCGTGGCGCGTATCATGGCCGCGACTTTCTGCACCACGTCCGGGTGCGCCTTTCTGAACGGCTCGGTGAACCAGCGCGCGAGCGTCGACTCGACCAGCGGCTCCATGCCCTGGGCCTCCACGGTCTTGATCCGCTCCGCCCACAGGCCGGCGGCCTCTGCCGGATAGCGGCTGGTGGTGTCGCACAAGGCGAGGCTCGTGAACCTGCCGGGGTACTTGAGCGCGTAGGTCTGGCCTATCATCCCGCCCATGGACAGGCCGACGAAGTGCGTCGCCTGCACGCCCAGCGCCTGCAGCAGGCCGTGCAGGTCGTCGGCCAGCAGTTCCAGCGTATAGGCGCCTGCCGGCGCGCCGCTTGCGCCATGGCCGCGGGTGTCATAGCGCAGCACCTTGTAGCGCTTGGAAAGGCGCTTCGCCTCCTCGTCCCACATATGCAGATTGCAGGCGAGGGAATGGCTCATGGTAAGCCAGGGACCGTCGCCCTCGACGGTGTAATTGACCTCTATGTCGTTGGCGCTGATTTTCATATGGCTTCCTGTGCGGTGAATGGTTTACAGGCTGTTGAAAAACGCTTCCCCGGCACGAAGGTGCTCCTCATCATGACGATCTCTCCTGGGAAGCGTTTTTCAATAGCCCTTGCTTGGGGGATCTAAAAGGGGGCGTCGCCCCCTTTTTCAACACCCAGTTCAATCTGCGGCCGTCATTTTGACAGACGCCGGCGTTTCGCGCCGAAGCTGCGCTGGACCTGCTCCGCGCGCCGGGGCTAGTCCCTCACTCGCGCGATGCTGATGACCTCAGGTATCCGGCGCAGGCCGCGCTTGATCCGCGCCAGATGCTGGCGATCGGCGACCTGCAGCGTAAAGTGCATATTGGTATGCGCGCTGCGGTCCTCGTCCATGCTGATGCCGTCGATGTTGGCGCCGTCCGCGGCGATCGCGCCGGCCACTTTCGCCAGCACGCCGCGCTGGTTCATCACCGTCACATGTATGCCGACATCGAACAGGCGCGCGGGCTGCGGCGCCCATTCCACGTCCAGCCACTTGTCCGGATCGGTGCGCGATCGCGCCGCGGTCGGGCAGTCGTGCGTATGGATCACCATGCCCTGGCCTTTCTTGATCGAGCCGATGATAGGGTCGCCGGGTATCGGCCTGCAGCAGGTCGCGAACTGCACCGCCATGCCTTCGGAACCGCGGATGACTATCGGCCCGGCATTGCCCTCCGTCAGCGCCTGCTCCGAGGCGGCGATCAGCCGTCTTGCCACCACCGCCGCGAAACGCTTGCCCAGGCCGATGTCGGCGAGCAGTTCCGCGCGCGACTTGGCCGTGATGTCCTGCATCAGTTTCTTCCATTGCTCGTCGCTGATCTGGGCCAGGTCCGTGTTCAGTGCGCGCAACGCCTGGTTCAGCAGCTTTTCGCCCAGTTCGGTCGACTCCTCATAGTGCATGGTCTTGAGGAAATGGCGAATATGCGAGCGCGCCTTCCCGGTCTTGACGTAGTTCAGCCACGCCGGATTGGGGTTGGCATGCGGCGCGGTCACGATCTCGACGCGGTCGCCGTTCTTGAGCTCGGTCCGGAGCGGCACCAGTTCATAATTGATCTTGGTGGCGACACAGCGGTTGCCGACCTGGGTATGCACAGCGTAGGCGAAGTCGACCGCGGTGGCGCCGCGCGGCAGCGCCATGATCTTTCCCTTGGGCGTGAACACATAGACTTCGTCCGGGAACAGGTCGACCTTGATGTGATCGAGGAATTCCGCGGCGTCGCCGCTTTCGCTCTGGATGTCGAGCAGCGATTGCAGCCAGACATGCGTCTTGTGCTGCAATTCGTTCAGGCTGGCGTCGGAGGTCTTGTACAGCCAGTGCGAGGCGACACCGGCCTCCGCCACGCGGTGCATGTCGCGCGTTCGAATCTGGATTTCCACCGGCGCGCCGAACGGGCCGAACAGCGTCGTATGCAAGGCCTGATAGCCGTTGGCCTTCGGAATCGCGATGTAGTCCTTGAATTTTCCCGGCACCGGCTTGTACAGGCCGTGCAGCGCGCCGAGCGCGAGATAGCAGGCGGGCACGTCCTCGACCACGACGCGAAAGCCGTAGATGTCGAGCACCTGCGAGAACGACAGGTTCTTCTCCAGCATCTTCTTGTAGATGCTGTACAGATGCTT
>JAJZUK010000115.1 GCA_021847125.1 Pseudomonadota bacterium
CCGGCGAGCAGCACCGCGATCGCGATGGCGGCCGACCGCATCCGCGTCGGCCAGGCCGAGGTGATGATCGCCGCGGGAGTGGAGTCGATGTCCATGGTGCCGATGATGGGCTACCACCCGTCGATGAACATGGGCATTTTCAAGGACGAGAACCTCGGCATGGCCTACGGCATGGGCCTGACCGCGGAAAAAGTCGCGCAGCAATGGAAGATTTCGCGCGAGGCGCAGGACGAGTTTTCGCTGAAATCGCATCAGAAAGCGATTGCGGCGCAGGCTGCGGGCGAATTCAAGGACGAGACGACTGCAGTCGATGTCGTCGAGCGCTTCCCCGATCTCGCCAGCGGCAAGATCGATATCAAGACCCGCAGGGTCGATACGGACGAAGGCGCGCGCGCCGAAACCAATCTCGCTTCGCTGGCGAAACTGCGGCCGGTGTTCTCGCCCAAGGGCTCGGTCACCGCCGGCAACAGTTCCCAGACCTCGGACGGCGCGGGTGCGCTGATCCTGGTCAGCGAAAAAATATTGAAACAGTTCAACCTGACCCCGCTCGCGCGATTCGTGTCGTTCGCGGTCAGAGGCGTGCCGCCGGCGATCATGGGCATAGGCCCCAAGGAAGCGATCCCCGTGGCGTGCAAGGCGGGCGGCATCACCCAGGACCAGATCGACTGGTTCGAATTGAACGAAGCCTTCGCGGCGCAGTCGCTGGCCGTGATCCAGGATCTCGGCCTCGATCCGGCCAAAGTCAATCCGATGGGCGGCGCGATCGCGCTGGGCCATCCGCTCGGGGCGACTGGCGCGATCCGCTCGGCCACCGTGATCCATGCAATGCGGCGTAAAAACCTCAAGTACGGCATGGTGACCATGTGCGTCGGCACCGGCATGGGGGCGGCAGGCATATTCGAGCGCGTTTGAGGCCGGAGCGTCCGCTGTTCAAGGGGTTCATGCAGCGGCCCGGGCCTTCCGCGTAAATCGCGGGGGTCTGGACAGTATTAGCTAATTTAGCTAAACTTGGGCTATGAAGACTTTTGACGCCACTTCGGCAAAGAACCGCTTTGGCCAGTTGCTCGAGGCCTGCGCACACGCTCCGGTAGCCATCCAGCGGCACGGCCGCGTCGTGGCCTATCTCGTCGCGCCCAAGGAGTTCCCCGCGGCGCCCGGACCGATGGAAACGAGGCTCGCCGGCCGGCTGCGCGAGGCCGGTGTCGTCTATGCCGCGGTGTTCGGATCCGTGGCGCGCGGGGAGGCGCGCGCGGACAGCGACATCGACGTCGCCGTCAGTTTCGGCAAGCCGATGAGTTCGGATCTGCGCATGGCGATAATTGGCATCGTCGCCGCCGTGTCCGGGCGCAGTGCGGACCTGATCGATTTGGAGGCGGCTGGCGGGCTGGTCCTCGCGCGTGCGCTTGGGGGGCGCGAGATCTATTGCGACGATGTGGCCACGCGGCAGCGCATGATTGCCAAAATGCAGCGTTCCGAGGACGAGCGCCTGAGCGCCGCGATGGCGGTGCGTGCGGCCCGCGCCGGGCTGTTCGCATGACCGCTCCCGTGGACACCGAGGTCCTCGATGCCAGGCTGCGCGAGTTGTCGCGGCGCTTGCGCCGCATCGCCGCGAAGAAACCGGTATCGGTCAAGGCGCTTGCAGCCGACGAGGATATGCAGGACATCCTCACCCGCAATCTGGAGCTTGCCATCCAGGCTTGCATCGATATCGCATTCCACCTCTGCGGCGCACACGGCATAGTGCCCGCTACCGCCGCCGAGGCGTTTGCGGGTCTGGCGAAGCTCGAACTGATCGAGCGCGGTCTCGCGCAAAGGCTGCAGCGTGCCGTGGGTTTTCGCAATGTGCTGGTGCACGAATACACCGAGGTGGACTGGAAAATCGTGATGCGCGTGATTCGCACCGATACGCGCGATCTCGCTGCTTTCGGCAAGGCGGTGTTGAAACTGCTGGAGAAGCAAACGTAAGGTGGGGCCATGGCGTGCTGCATGCGCGCGGCCGCGGTCTGCGATGCGGCGCAAAAGCCTCGAGTACGGCATGGTGACGATCTGCTAAGATAAATATGCCGATCATTTCTGGAGCCTGACATGGCCGTTGGAACTATTGCACTACCAACCCGGCTTTCGCGGCGCATCGAGAAGCTCGCCCGCGAAGCCGGGCGCACGCCGGACGAAATGCTGAAATTCGTGATTCGAGACGGACTCGAATACTGCGAATATGCCGTCAAGGCCGCCAACGAAGGGCTGGCCGATCTCGATGCAGGTAGCAGCATCACGGCCGATGAGATGCGGGGGCACTTCGAAAAACGCCGGATAGCGCGCCGTGCCCGGAAAGCGGCTTGAATACGCTGTTCGCTCCAGGCGCGATCTCGAAGCCATAGAGAAGTACCACCTTGAAGTTGCCGGGAATGTCGTCGCCGATCGCGTCATCGACGCCATCCTGTCCCAGGCCGAGAAGATCGCCGCGCTTGGCCTGATGTTCCGGCCGGGTATCCGCCAGGGGACGCGCGAATGCGTGATGAGCCGCTATCCCTACATTCTCGTCTATCGCATCGGCGCGCGCCGCGTCGAGATCGCCCGGGTCATTCATCAACGGGCGGAATACTTTCAGCACGGACGGTAGAGCTGTATCTGCGCCGCAATAACCTCAAATAGGTCATGGTTACCATGCGCGTGGGGACAGTCATGGGGCTGCCGGGATATTCGAACGCGTGTAAGCTGTAGGGGCGACTTACGATCGCCAATCAGAGGTCATTTCGATAATGCTGAAATGGCCTCTTTTCAATGGAATCCTACAGAAGGGAACGCACATGAAACTCTACTATTCACCCGGCGCCTGCTCGATGGCGCCACATATCGTCATGCGCGAAGCGGGCTACAAGTTCGACTTTGAGAAGGTCGACATCCCGAACAAGAAGACCGCGGGCGGCGACGATTTCTGGAAGATCAATCCCAAGGGCTACGTTCCGGCGCTGAAACTCGACGACGGCCAGGTGCTGACCGAAGTCGGCGTGATCTGCCAATATCTTGCCGACCAGAAACCCGAATCGGGTCTCGCGCCGAAATTTGGCACGATGGAGCGCTACCACCTGATGGAAATGCTCAATTTCTGCGCCAGCGAAATCCACAAGCAGATTGGCGCGCTGTTCAATCCGAAAATGACGCCGGAGATGAAGGAAGTCCAGTTCGGCGTAATCGAGCGCCGCTTCAATGCGTTGGAAAAACTGCTCGAAGGAAAGCAATATTCGATGGGCGACAAATTCAGCGTAGCGGACGCCTACCTGTACACCGTGCTCAACTGGACCGGCATGCACAAGATCGATCTGGGCAAATGGCCGAACATCAAGGCCTTCATGGGGCGAGTGGCCGCCCGGCCGGCGGTGCAGGAAACGCTGAAAGCGGAAGGTTTGATCAAGTAAGGCCCTCTGTTTCGGTCGCCGCGGCCATCTCGCGCAGGCGCTCGCCCACACTCGGTGGACGCGGCCGCTGCCGCGCTCGCGGAGACTCTCTGGGACCGACATTGCGGTGGGTGAACCACATCGCTGAATCGCAAGGACACGCTTTTTTCAGGGCTTTGCCGCAATCGCGTGGTTGGACACGGCTTCCAGCACGCGCTTGCCGCCCGCGGCGAACACCTCGGTCCTGACCACTGCGACGTTGCGGCCTTTTTGCAGTACCGTCGAGCGCGATCGCAGCGCCTTGCCCTGGCCGGGACTGATGAACCAGGCGCTGGCGGCGGTGAGCAGGGGATGATGCGGCACCGCGCCGATCGCGGTGACGAGCGCCGCATACAGCAGCAGGCCGCCCTGCACGTGACCGACGCGGTTTTCCACGTGCATGCCGACGGCGAGGCGCGACGCCGCGCCGCGCGGCGTGTGCCGCACGGCAGGCTGCCAGAGACTGCGTAGGAAGCCGCGGTGAGGCGCATCGCACAGCGCTTGCCGGACGCGGCGCATGACGTCTTTTTCAAGCGGATCGAGTTGCGCGGGCGCAAGCGCCGGGACGATTGCCGCGTGCTTGCCCTCCCACGGCAAAGGATGGAGCGCGTGCCCCAAGGGTGCCGGCGGCGCGACCCAGACGCCCGACATGCGCGCGACCTCGGTGCCCGCGGCGCGGATGGTGCCCGCGCTCGCTGCCTGGGCCAGCGCCGTATGCGGCGAGAAGCCGGCCGATTTCGACTCGGCGCGCAACAGCCCGCGCGCCGGCGCCCCGGTGAATTCGATGCGCATGGCCAGCGTCGCCGTGCGCGCGCTCGGATCGACGTGCAGGCGGTTCGATGCGGACAGTGTCATGTCTGCGAACAACAGCAAAGCGCCGAGATTGATCGTCCCGTCCAAATCGACGCAATGCGGTCCCGGCGCGAGTTCGAATGCAGCCTCGCCTGCCGCGAAGCGGCGGCATTGCAGGTCGAGAAAATGCCCGCCGAAGTGGTAGCCGGGATTGCGGTTGCGCGCCAGCGCCCGCAATGCACGCTGGCAGATCTCGTTTTCGTCGGCTGGATTCATGATGGCTGGCAATTCTCTCACGAAGCGATAGCCGGCTGATGATTCAGCGTGGGCGCCGCGTTGCGGCGGCCGGGCCGCCGCAGGACGTGTTACGGATGCGGCTTGTGTTGCGTGCCGCGGCGCTCGGCGAGGCGACGCAGCCTGTCGATCGCGGCGCCGAGCGGACCGGGCATGTGGCTCCAGTCGATCGCATCGAGCGTGTTCTTGACCAGCAAGCCGAGCTCGGTATCGCCGTCGATGGTGAGGCGGCGGGAGAAGAACAGCGTGTCGGGGTCTTCGAGGCGGCGCGCGAGGCGATAGTAATCCCAGGCGCAGGCGCTGATCGTGACCTCGGGCGCGCTGCGCAGCACGGGCAGGAATCCGATCGACGTCAGTCGGATGCAGCCATCGAGGCCGGCGTCGCTTACCTTAATGGAGACGATGCGGCCCATCAGGCGCTGCTTCGTGTCCGCATCCAGCGTCGGCAGAAACAACAGATTGAGTCCGGCGCACAGCACCGCCGACGGCGGCCATTGCGGCAGGCGGCCGATCACGCTGGCGAACAGGGAGGGCAGTTGCGGCGCCGGTTGCGCCGAGTTTGCGTTCACGTACGGTATTCCATGCCCGGCACGTTGTACCAGTAGCCGTTGCAGGGCGGTGCGACACGCAGGCCGTCCAGCGAGGCGCCGGGCCGGCCGGCGCAGCGCTCGCTGAAGCTCTCGATGATGGCCGGCATGTTGGTCGACTGCGGCGACAGGCGTACCACGTCGACCTTGAGACCGCGCAGTTCCTCGATCGAATCCGACAGATCGTACACCAGCGCCGACTGGGTCTGGATGCCGTTCAGCGTCAGGAACTTGTCCTTGTCGCGCGT
>JAJZUK010000116.1 GCA_021847125.1 Pseudomonadota bacterium
TTTCGGCGACCTTGACATAGACTTCCGCGACGCGGCCGGTTGCATTGGTGCCGCCCAGGTATTCTTCCGCGGGCGATGCGTTCGGCTTCGCCTGCGGCGGTGACGCAGGTCGGCCGGCTCCGCTGGGCGGCAGCGCGTCGATGTGGCTGCCGACCGAACCGGAGTACCCGGACCCGGGCTCGCCCGATTGGCTTAGCGCGATCAGCATGCCGATGAGACTGATGCACGCAACGATAAGCAGCGCTGCCGTGGAATCCTGTTTGTCGTCCATGGAATCCCCTTCTCAAGGTTGGTATGTCGAAAACCGCCCGGCATTCCGGGTGATAGACCGGTTTACGACCGGATCGCGCGAAACCTGAATCCGTATCCGCGAAGGAAGTGCGTGCGCCGGATTCGCGCTTCTCATCGCAGCCCTGTTCCGTTTGCGTCGTGCGGGCGGAACGCAGTTTTGCGGCAGATGCATGCGCGCGCGCCGCACCCCGAGCATCACCCGTGCTGGGGCAGCCTTTTGGCGATGGTGATTCTTGTCCAACTCGATGTAGCCGCTCAGGACGAGGCCCTTGAACACCCGGCTAGCCATTTCGCGGGTTGCTCCCACGCGGTTCGCGATATCGCGCTTGGACAATCTTTCCGCGATGATGAGCTTTCCGTCCTCCTCGGTAGCCATGTCGAGCAACAGCCGCGCCACCCTGTCGGAGACATCCAGGAGCGCGAGACGTTTCACGTTCTTCAACAGCGCTCTGGTGCGCGCGATCATCTTGAGGACGAGCGGCATGGCGAAATCGGGGTGTTCTGCAACGAATTTCCAGAACTCCGGTCGCCGGACGACGACCAGCTGCGAACGTTCGAGGGTTGCCACCGAAGCGCACCTCGGCGCCCCGTCCAGCTCCATTTCGCCAAAGTAGTCTCCGGGTTCCAGCACATCGAGATCAAATTCTTTCCCGTCTGCGTTGCATAGGTACACTTTGACCCTGCCCGATCGGATCAGGTAAATCGAGTCCGTGTTGCGGTCGCCTTCGGCGATGACTATCGTGTTCTTGGCGTAGGTCTTGACCGCCGCGCCAGCGAACAAGGTGCGCACCAGGTCGTCTCGGATTGCAGGCAAAGGTTGCGGCATTGGCGGCGGGATTGGCGCAGGCAGAGGCACGCGGTTCAATAACGCAGGCGTGCGGCGCCGCCGGCTGTTGCGAGAATAAATCGTTGGTCCATGGCAGCTATCCTTCTGACACCGGCCCTGCGGGCGATACGCACCGCGATATGTCCGTTCGATCGGTTAACGACGGCATCGGTCGAAAGATTAGCCGGCGCTCCGTAGCGGGGCGCGCAGGCGGCGCCGGACGCTCAAGTTTCAGCACTGGCGGTCGATACCATCTGGGTCGCAGCGGCCATGATCCGAGGTGTTTCTTGACTACAGCCGATGCTCCCGGTGCAAGCCGCGCGCTGACGCGTGATGACGATGTGGCGGCAGAAGAGCCCGCCGCCGCCGAGGCCTGGCAGGTTCGCGCGCGCCTATGGCTGCGCATGCGCACGGGCGCAGTGTCCGCGCGCGGTAGACGCGCGCTGCTTGCGGCGGCTGCTGCCGCGCTCGATAAGGGCATCGCTTCTTTGCAGGCTTTGCGCAAGTGCGCGGGAACTGCGCAGGAGCAGGACGCACCGCGCGAGCGTGGCCGGCCAAAAAAGCGCGCGCTGGCGCAGCCGCTGGGGGATGACCCGGCCATCGCAGCGGAGACCGTGCCAAGACCGCGGCGGCGCCTGCGCGCCTTGCTGGTCTACCTGGGCGTGGCGCTGGCCGGCGGCATGCTCGGAACGGCGCTCGCCTACGATCTGCTGGCGCAATTGCTCGAGCGGCGGGCGGTGGCAATCGAGCGCCAGGAAGCGAAGCTGTCCGGCTATTCCAAATCGGTGACGAAATTGAAGAAAGCGCTCGAGCAGCAGCAGACCGAGCGGACTGCGACGGAGGCGCGCCTCACGGCGTCGCTCGCAGATAGCGAGAAAAAACTCGGCCAACTGCAGGCGCGGCGCGCCCAGACGGAACTGCACCCGGCGAACGCGCCTGCCGCGCTGGCAGGCGATGCGCGGCCGCAGGAAGCTGCGCGCGGCGGCCAAGTTGACTGGACCCGGTCGGGCAGCTGCACTTTGAGTGGTGGCGATGTGCGCGCGGCGCTTGCCGGCTGCATCGCCGACATGAACCGCAAGTAGCGCCGCAAGCGCAGCGGCCTTCGGCCTCAAGTTAGCCGCGCGCCTGCCGATAACCAAGCGTAAGTGTGACGCTTCGATTAGCGGATTTGCGACGCGGCGCGCACTGCGGATGACAAGAAATCTATGAATCAATCTGTTAGAGCAGCTCGATGGCGTCGCGCCGCGGGCATTAGGGATTGCGGCCGCGCCGCGCCGGATGGGGACTTGGCGCCTGGGTTGCTGCCGCGACAGTCGCGGCGGGGGTACCGCTCGCGCCTTCAAGCCCAAACGTCGTGTCGGTCCAACGGGGGCGTACCTTGGGTGCAGTCATGACCAACCAGCACATCCGCCTTCTGATAGTCGAGGACTCGGAGGACGACGCGCGTCTTTTGTATTCCGAGCTGACCCGGACGAACGGCGACATCACCTACACCAGGGTGGATTGCGCCGAGGATATGCGCTGCGCTCTGCTCAATTCCGAATGGGACATCGTCATTTCAGACCATTCGATGCCGCGCTTCAGTTCGCTCGAGGCGCTCGACCTGCTCAAAGAGTGCGGCAAGGATATCCCGTTTATCATCTATTCCGGCGATGTCAGCGAGCACGTCGAAGTCGCGGCGATGTGCAGCGGGGCACAGGACTCGATTGTAAAGGGCAACTTCGCCCGCCTGCTGCCGGCGATGGAGCGCGAAATCCATGGTGCCGCCATGCGGCGCGCGAAGGAACAGGCCGATGCTCGCGTGCACAAGCTCGCCTTCTACGAAAGCCTGACCGGATTGCCGAACCGCAATTTGTTCTGCGATTACGTCGGCCGCAAGACGCGCGAGGCCGACGCACAGTCGGCCGCGATCTACGTTCTGGACGTCGACCGGTTCCTGCGCATCAATAACTGCTTCGGCCACAAGGTCGGGGACGCGCTGATCCGCCGGATCGGACAGCGACTGCAGGAGTGCGTGCCCGAGGATGGGATGGTGGCCAGGCTGGGCAGCGACGAGTTTGCGGTATTTCTCGGCAATACCTCTGGCGACGAGCAGGCGCGCGATGGCGCGGAGCGCATCCGGCAAGCATTTGCCAGTCCTTTCGTCGAGGGCGTGCTGGAGTTTTACATATCCGTAAGCATCGGCATTGTCGCGTCGCCGCGGGATGGCGATGATGTGCCCGAACTGCTGATAAACGCCGAGACCGCCATGTTCCGCGCGAAGAGCATGGGCGGCAACAATTGCCAGTTCTACGCGCGTGAAATGGGTGCTGTGGCAAGCGCGCAATTGGTACTCGAGAGCGCGCTGCGCAAGGCCGTGGCGCGGGAGGAATTGCTGATCGAGTACCAACCGAGCCTGAACGCGGTTTCCGGGGCGCTGACCGGCGTGGAAGCGCTGGTGCGCTGGCGCCACCCGGAGATGGGGCTGCTGCAGCCGGACGAATTCATTCCGCTTGCCAACGAGTCCGGCCTGATCACGGAAATCGGCAACTGGGTGCTGCTCAATGCCTGCCGCCAGGCCAAAGCCTGGCATGACGCCGGGCATTCCGGACTGACGATCGCGGTGAATGTTTCCGCAGTGCAGTTCTGGCAGCCCGGCCTGGTGCAGGTGGTCGAACAGGTGCTTGCGGACACCGGCATCGACCCGCAATGCCTGGAGCTCGAAATCACCGAGTCGGTGCTGATGCGACATGCCGATACGACCATCGCGACGCTGCAGGCGTTGAAGAGCATGCGCGTCAAGATATCCGTCGACGATTTCGGCACCGGTTACTCGTCGCTGAGCTATCTGCGGCGCTTCCCCATCGATATTCTGAAGATCGACAGGTCGTTTTCCCGCGACGTCATCAAGGACGTGGAAAGCGCGGCAATCGTGCAGGCCATAGGCGCGCTTGCGCGCGGGCTGGGTCTGGTCACGGTCGCAGAGGGAGTCGAAACCCTCGAACAGCTGGAATTCTTCCGTCAGCAGCGTTGCGACCGGGTGCAGGGTTTCCTGTTCAGCGCGCCGCGATGCGTCGCGGACATCACCGAAATGCTCGGCGCGCGCCCGGGCGGACAGGCGCTGCGGCGGCCGGGAATCAGCGTGCGCGATCATCCAATGAACCATCCTGTAGGACAAATTCTTACACGAGAATTCGCGCGGGGAAACGCGTAAACACAGACAGACTCCTATTTGTCCGGTCCGGTTTCGCGTCCAGAATGCAATCGTGCCTGGAGAGGGCGCGTTAACCGCAAACAGGGAGAACTTAAATGAACAAATCCGACATGCTGGGTGAAATCAAGGAACTGAATCTTACCTACCTGATGCTGGCCCAGCACATGATTCGCGAGGACAAGTCCGCGGCAATATATCGCCTGGGCATCGGTCAGCAGTTGGCCGATATCCTGGCCGATCTGACCGCGGGCCAGGTGCTGAAAATGGCGGGCGCAAATGTGCTTCTATGCCGCATGCGCTTCGATGATCGGCTGATACTGGGCTTGCTCACGAGCCACGGCAAGGATGGCGCCATGCCGCAGTCGCACGCGGCCATCCTGCTTGCGGGACAACCCGTCGAAGAGCTGGCCTGAGGCCGGATCGGGGGGAGCGATGCGCAACAAAAGCGTGGTATCCGAAGGCAATGAGATACGGCTCGCGATCGAGCTCATCAACCTTGGCGCCCGGCTGCAGGTGCTGGAAACCGAGACCGGACTCAGCCGCGAGCGTCTGCTCAAGCTGTACAAGGAGGTCAAGGGTGAATCCCCGTCGAAAGGAATGCTGCCGTTTTCGGCCGACTGGTTCCTCGGCTGGCAACCCAACGTTCATTCCTCGTTGTTCGTCGACATCTACCATTACCTGATCGCGCATACCGAACTGCGCGGCGTGCACGCGCTGATCAAGGGCTATCGGCTGTATCTCGAGCACGTGCATGCCAACAGTCTCGAACCGATCCTGACGCTCACCCGGGCCTGGACGCTGGTGCGTTTTCTCGGCAGCCTGCTCGAGACCGTGGCGTGCACGCGCTGCGGCGGCAATTTCATCACCCACAAGCTGGAACTTAGTAGTCCATTTCAGAAGTTCGTACACGTATTGTTCAAGCTGCCAGTTTCATCTGCTGGTTCTGCCAGTAACGCGAGCGCATGCGTGCGATCAGCGCGTTGAGGTCGGCGCGGGTGAACTTCC
>JAJZUK010000117.1 GCA_021847125.1 Pseudomonadota bacterium
GTCGGGGCGTCTGATCGAATACGGCGACTGCGACGTGATGGTGGCCGGCGGTGCCGAAGCCGTGGTCACCGAACTTGCGATGGGCGGGTTTGCCCAGGCGCGCGCGCTGTCGCATCGCAACGACGACCCGGCCAGCGCGAGCCGGCCCTGGGATAGAGACCGCGATGGTTTCGTCCTGGGCGAGGGCGCAGGCGTGCTGGTGCTGGAGGAATACGAGCACGCCAAGGCGCGCGGGGCCAGGATCTACGCCGAACTCGCCGGATACGGCATGAGCGGCGACGCGTTCCACATGACGGCGCCGCGCGAAGACGGCGACGGCGCGGCTCGCTGCATGAACAGCGCATTGCGCAACGCCCGCCTGAACGCCGACCAGGTCGATTACATCAATGCCCACGGCACCTCGACGCCGCTGGGCGACCTCGCCGAAACTACGGCGGTGAAGCGCAGCCTGGGGGCGCACGCGAAGAAGGTTGCAGTCAGCTCGACCAAGTCCATGACCGGGCATCTGCTCGGCGCGGCAGGCGGCGTGGAAGCGGTGTTCTCTGCGCTCGCGGTGCATCACCAGGTCGCGCCGCCGACGACCAATATTTTCAACCAGGATCCGCAATGCGACCTGGATTACGTGCCGAATACCGCGCGCCAGATGAAGATCGATGTGGCGCTGTCGAATTCATTCGGCTTTGGCGGCACCAACGGCACGCTGGTTTTTGCCCGGGTTTGATCCAGACCCTAAGCCTTGCCTTAAGACCCTCCCGCGTTCTAGCACTGGCCCTGACGCTGATGGCCGCGGCGGCACTCGCCTGCGCCTGGATCAGCCTGCCCGCGCTCGCGTTCGCGCCGATCGCCGCCGGCATAGCCCTCGCCTGGGCCTGGCATTGCGCGCAGGCCCTGCAGTGGGGCGCCGGCGCCTTGCGCACCCTGGAGTTGGGCGCCCAGGGCGGCGTTCGCCTCCAGGACGGCCGCGGGGCCTGGCAGGAGGCGGAAATACTGGCGGACAGCTACGTGTCGGGCTGGCTGATCGTCGTGAATTTGGCAAGCGGCGGCCGGCGCCGCCGCTCGCTGGTGCTGCTGCCGGATGCCGCCGCGGCCGAGGATCTGCGCCGGCTGCGCGTATGGCTGCGCTGGCGCCTCGGACGGTGAACTTAATCTGCCGCCCAGGGTCGAATCGTGGTGGTCCTACGTGCGCGAGGTAAGGCTTGAAATTCCCCGACAGCAGCGTGACGCCAATGAAAATGCTTGAGTTGGACTTCGTCCCGGGTACTGCGTTCGCGCGGCTGCCGGGACAGTTGGGGTATACTGAAAATCGCCTGGGCGCGACAAAGCAAGAACAGCCCCAGGGCTTAGGGGAAGGGCGGCGCATGAGTGAGCGCGACATTGACCAGCAGCTGGTCGAGCGTGCGCAACAGGGTGATAAGCATGCATTCGACCTGCTGGTCAGCAAGTATCAGCGCAAGCTCGGGCGCCTGCTGTCGCGTTTCATCCGCGATGCGGGCGAAGTCGAGGATGTGACGCAGGAGGCGTTCGTGAAGGCCTACCGCGCCTTGCCTTCCTTCCGCGGAGACAGCGCCTTCTACACCTGGCTCTACCGCATCGGCATCAATACCGCCAAGAACTACCTCGCTTCGATGGGGCGGCGCGCGCCCACCACCACGAACCACGATGCGGAAGAGGCGGAGGCGTTCGACGACGGCGACCAGCTGCGCGACCTCAATACCCCGGAAAATCTGCTGATGAGCAAGCAGATCGCACAAACCGTGAACCAAAGCATGGATCGGCTGCCTGAGGAACTGAGGGCGGCGATCATGCTGCGCGAGATCGAAGGCATGAGCTACGAGGATATCGCGAAGATCATGGAGTGCCCTATCGGCACGGTGCGCTCGCGCATATTCCGCGCGCGCGAGGCCATTGCGGAGCAGTTGCGGCCGCTGTTGGATATATCTAAAGACAAGAGATGGTGACGCCATGAAAGAGACTTTGTCTGCCTGGATGGACAGCGAGCTGAGCAGCGAGCAGACTGGTTCGCTGCTGCCGCAGATCAAGCGTGATGCGCAGCTGCGCCAAGACTGGGACTGCTACCACCTGATCGGGGATGCCTTGCGTGGCGTGCAAGGTCCGGATCTGTGTGCAGCGATCCGCGCCCGGCTCGAGGCCGAGCCCACGGTGCTTGCGCCGCAGCGCCGCAGCAAAGCGGAAAGGATGCGCTGGGCGGTGTTGTCGCTGGCGGCGAGCGTGGCCGCGATAGCGTTCGTCGGCTGGGTTGCACTGTCCGGAACGCAGCAGAATGCGGTACAGGTTGCCGTTGCCACGGCGCCGCGGGCGGAACAAGTTGCCGTGCCGGCGGGCGAGGGTGCGAACGACTACCTGCTTGCGCACCAGCGCTATTCCCCGAGCAACGCGATGCAGGGCGTCGCGTCCTATGTGCGCACCGTGGCCGAAGAGCGGAGCAGCGCGCGTCGATGAGAATCCTGGTCATGCTGCTGCTCGCGCTGTCGCTGCAGACGGCGCGGGCCGACGGCGACGCGCTGTCGTGGCTGCAGCGCATCCACGCGGCGACGCAGAAGCTCAGCTACACCGGGACCTTCGTCTACCGCAGCGGGGACCAGGCCGAGACCTCGCGCATCGTCCATGTTGCCGGCCGGCACGGACCGCAGGAAAAGCTGGAGACGCTCGATGGCCGGCCGCGCGAAATCGTGCGCAGCGGCGACGAAGTGAAGTGCTATCTGCCCGATAGCAAGACGATAAAGGTCGACAAGCAAACGGACCACAAGGTGTTTCCGGCGCTGCTGCCGGAAAACCTGCAGGATATCGGCGAGCATTACGACGTCAGCACCGGGCCGGTAGATCGCGTCGCCGGCCACGAGTGCCAGGCGATCGTACTCCAGCCCAAGGACAAGCTGCGCTACGGGCGCAAATTGTGCGCGGACATGGTATCAGGCATGCTGCTCAAATCCCAGACTTTGAACGACAAAGGCGAGCCGATCGAACAGTTCGCGTTCACCGAAATCCACATCGGCAAAGTCGGCCACGACCAGCTGAAGCCGAAATTCCTGGCCCAGTCGCGCGCCTGGCATATAGAGAATTCCGGCGCCGTGGCGGCCAGTCTGGCTGCGTCCGGCTGGAGCATAGGCGCGGAGCTGCCCGGCTTCAGAAAAGTGACCGAGATGCGGCGCACCCAGGGCGGCTCCAACGAAGTCGGGCACGTGGTCTATTCGGACGGCCTGGCCGCAGTATCGGTGTTCATCGAGCCTCTGGCCAACAAGACCTCGCTGCCGCCGCCGGGCCTGTCGCACCAGGGCGCGATCAATATCTACAGCAGGCAAATCGCCAGCCATCTGGTGACCGTAGTCGGGGAGACTCCCGCCGAGAGCGTAAAAAAACTGGCGGAGTCGGTGGAGTACCATAAGCCGTGATCGATGATCCGCGGCTGATGCGGACTCATAACGAAGTTTTCTTGTAACACCTTGTAATACGCAATAAGGGGACGTAACGATGCGAAAGACACTGCTCCTATGGCTGGCACTGCTGTTGCCGCTCAGTGCCTATGCTCAGGCGCGCGAATTGCCCGACTTCACCGAGCTGGTGGAGAAACAGGGGCCGGCCGTGGTCAACATCAGCACCGCGCAGACCTTGCGCGCGCATCCGCAAATTCCGCAGATGCCGAATCTGGACGAGAACGATCCGTTCTTCGAGTTTTTCCGCCGCTTCATGCCGCCCAATCAGGGCGATTCGCCGCGCGAGTTTTCAACCCGTTCGCTCGGCTCGGGCTTCATCATCAGCCCCGACGGCTATCTCCTCACCAATGCCCACGTGGTTGAAGGCGCAGACGAAATCACCGTACGCCTCACCGACAAGCGCGAGTTCAAGGCCAAGCTCATAGGCACCGACAAGCGCACCGACGTGGCGCTGATCAAGATCGAGGCGAGCGGCCTTCCGGCGGTCAAATTCGGCGATCCGAACAAGCTCAAGGTGGGCGAATGGGTGCTCGCGATCGGCTCCCCCTTCGGTTTCGACAATACCGTCACCGCAGGCATAGTCAGCGGCAAGGCGCGCTCGCTGCCGCAGGAAAACCTGGTGCCCTTCATCCAGACCGATGCCGCGGTGAACCCGGGCAACTCGGGCGGCCCCCTGTTTAACCTGCGCGGCGAGGTGGTCGGCATCAACTCGCAGATCTACAGCCGCACCGGCGGCTATATGGGACTGTCGTTCGCGATTCCGATCGATCTCGCGCTCGACGTGCAGAACCAGCTGCGCGCGAGCGGGCATGTCAGCCGCGGCCGCATCGGCGTGGTGATCCAGGAAGTGACGAAGGAACTGGCCGATTCCTTCGGCCTGCCTTCGCCCCAGGGCGCGCTGGTCAATGCGGTGGAGAAGGGCGGGCCGGCGGACAAGGCCGGGGTGGAGGTGAGCGACATCATCCTCAAGTTCAACGGCAAGAACGTCCCGAGTTCGAGCGAACTGCCGCGCATCGTCGGCGCCACCCGGCCGGGCACCAAAGCGAGCATGCAGGTATGGCGCAACGGCGCGGCCAAGGACCTCACGGTTACCGTGGCGGAGATACCCGCGGACAAGGTTGCCAACGGCGAAGCGAAGCGCGCCAAGCCGGTCGAGGCCGCAGCCAACCGCCTCGGCCTGGTGCTGTCTGAACTTTCCGCAGAGCAGCGCAAGGAATTGAAGTTATCGAGCGGCGTGCTCGTGGACGACGTGCGCGGGCAGTCGCGCGCCGATATCCGCAAAGGCGACATCATCCTGGCCTTGATTCACAAGGGCATCAATACCGAAGCCAAGAGCGTGGCGCAGTTCAACAAGGCGCTCGATGCCATAGACAAGTCCGTCACCATTACTTTGCATGTGCGCCGCGGGGAGAATCAGAGCTTTATCACCATCAAAGGCCAGAACGGCAAGTGACGGGATGGCTGTAATGCAAGCGGCGACCGCTGCGGCGAATGCGCGCTTCGTTCTGTATGGCCGCAATTACTGCCATCTGTGCGAGGACATGCTGGCCGCGCTCGCGCCGCTGTGCGACGAATTCAGTTTCGCCGTGGATGTGGTCGACGTGGACAGCGACGCGGCTTTGGAGGCGCGTTTCGGCGAGCTGGTGCCGGTGCTCATGCATGCCGGCACCGAACTGTGCCATTACCATCTCGATGTCGCTAAAGTCCGTGCTTATCTCGGTAAAATCCGTTAAAATACTGAATGTTATTCTTCAAAGGGTGCCATGCAGGCGCCCTTTTTCATGATGCAGCACATCCGCAATTTTTCCATCATCGCCCATATCGACCACGGCAAATCCACGCTGGCCGAC
>JAJZUK010000118.1 GCA_021847125.1 Pseudomonadota bacterium
CGCGCAGTGCTTGCGCCTGGGCGCGGGGGGGACGAAGTCGCGCCAAAGCGGTAAAATCGAGCCATAGAAAAACGACGCCCGACCGACTCCGCGGGGAAAGGGAAATACCGATGCATGCAACAAGAGTGCTTGAGGCCGCGGCCGGCAAGCAGCGCAGCTACCTGCGCGGTGCATTGGCGCTGTTTGCCCTTGTCTACGCCGTGGCGGCACAGGCCGCAGCGGCGCAGGAGGGGTCCTGGCCGCAGGTGTGGCTCAATCCGGGCATCTACTCGCAGCACTTCGATTCGAGCAAGGGTCTGCGCAACGACAACATCGGCTTCGGTGTCGAGGCGAGATTGGCCCAGGACCACGTGGTGATGGCCGGCAGCTTTATCAACAGCAATCGCGCGCGGACGCACTTCGCCGGCTACGAGTGGCGGCCTTTGCACTGGCGTGTTTCCGGCGTCGACGTGGGCGCGGGCGTCGACGTGGGCGCATTCGACGGCTATCCGAATTATCGCAACGGCGCCTGGTTCGTCGCTCCCTTGCCCATGCTGTCGATCGAGGGCAGGCGACTGGGCGCCAATGTCGCCCTGATTCCGACGGTCGCCAACCGGTTCGACGGCGCGCTGGCGGTGCAAATCAAGCTGCGGGTATGGTGAGGTGCCGGCTGTTGCCGCTGTTGCGCGTTGCCGCGTAGGCAGCGCAAACGCATAGGCGGTGCGTACGGGCTGAGTGCGGCCGGGCCCTCCTTTAGGGGCAGTTCACTCATGGCACTTGTTCGGAGCCGTCTCCTTAGGGTACAGTTTGCGCTGTAGACCCCGTGTGCGGAATGCAGTCGGGTGGGCCCGGGAATCGGACATATCCGTGATGCGCATCAACATGGGCGAACTTAAAACAATAAATTATATTGAATGTGGTGCGGGATCCGGCCCGAGGATTTTCCGGTGAAACCTCCATATTCCCATGCAAATCGGTCCTGAAACGCTGCGCGACATTGTCGAACGGCCGTTAACCCAGTCCGAAGTCGAAGGGCTGCTGCGCGGCTTGGATGAGGCCGAAAAGGCGCAGCTGTTCTTGCGCATGGCCGAACTGGTGCGCCGCAATGCGGCCGTCGCCGACATCGCCAATCGCGTATCCGACAGCCTTTCCCTAGATGTCCTGTTCCCGCGGCTGATGGAAGTGGTCAGCAGCACGCTCAACGCCGATCGCAGTTCTCTGTTCCTGTACGATGCCGAGACCCAGGAACTGTACTCGCGCGTGATGCAGGGCAATGCGATCGGAGAAGTCCGCTTTCCGAGCACGCTCGGCATCGCCGGCTCGGTGTTCACCAAGGGCGAGGCGGAAATCATCACGGCGGATGCGTACGACAATAAGCGCTTCAACCAGGAGGTCGACCGGCGCACGGGTTACCGCACCCGCAACATCCTGTGCGTGCCGATCCGCAACAAGAACCGCGAAGTGATCGGCGTCACCCAGGTGCTGAACAAGAACGTCGGAGATTTCGACGCCGAGGACCAGTGCCTGCTCGAAGGCCTGTCGCAGCAAGCCGCCGCCGCGCTCGAGAATGCGCGCCTGTTCGAGAAAGTCGAGCGCCAGCAGCGCGAAGAGGCGATGCTGCTCGAGGTTGTCAGCTCTATCGTTTCCGAAATCCGCCTCGGACCGTTGCTCGCGAAAATTCTGGCAGCCGCGACGCAGCTGCTGGAGTCGGATCGCGGAGCGCTGTTCCTGTACGACCCCAAGCGCAACGAACTGTTCTCGCATGTGGCCGGGGGCATCGACAGCGCGGAGATCCGCTTCCCCGCCAATGCCGGCATTGCCGGGGAATGCTTCAGCACGGGCAAGGTCATCAATATTCTGGATGCCTACAAGGACGCGCGCTTCAACCAGGAAATCGACCGGCGCACCGGCTATCGCACGCGCAATATGCTGTGCATGCCCATCGTGGCCAAGGGAGCGCGCGTCATCGGCGTCATGGAGATCCTCAATCGCAAGCTCGGCGCCTTCGGCCCCGCCGACGAGCGGCGCCTGCACGCGTTTTGCGCCGAAGCGGCGGTGGCGATCGAGAACGCGCAGTTGTTCGAGGAAATCAGCGCCGAGCGCAATTACAACGAGTCGATTCTGCGCAGCATGAGCAACGCCGTGCTCACGCTCGATGCCGACGGTGTCCTGCGCAAGGTAAACGAATCGGCGACGCGCATCCTGCATCGCGGCGAGCGCGAGCTGGTCGGGCGCGCCCTGAGCGAGCTTTTCGTCGGCCGCAACGCCTGGGTCGCGCGCAGCCTGGACAAGGTGCGTGCCGCGGGAAAGACCGACATCACCGTGGACACCGACCTATACGTCAACCGCGCACAGGTCGTTTCGGTCGATCTCACCACGGTGCCGCTGCTGAGCATGAGCGACGAGCCGATCGGTTACATGCTGATGATGGAGGACATCACGCGCGAGAAGCGCCTGCGCAACACGCTGTCGCGCTACATGAGCAAGGCGGTGATGGATCAGCTGCTCGAAAGCGGCGACAACGTGCTCGGCGGCATCAGCCGCGAGGTGAGCGTGCTGTTCTCCGACATCCGCGGTTTCACCTCGATCTCCGAGCGCCTCGGCGCGCAGGAAACCGTGGCCCTGCTCAACGAGTATTTTACCGACATGGTGGATATCGTTTTCGCCCACCAGGGCGTGCTCGACAAGTACATGGGCGACATGATCATGGCGGTGTTCGGCTCGGTACTGCAGCATGACAATGACCCGGACAATGCGGTAGCCGTAGGCAACCAGATGATGGCGGGCCTGCGCGAGTTGAACAGCCGGCTGGCGGCGCGCGGGCGCGAGGCGATCAGGATCGGCGTGGGCATCAGCACCGGTCAGGTGGTGGCCGGCAATATCGGTTCGCCCAAGCGGCTGGAATATACGGTGATCGGCAATCGCGTGAACATCGCTCACCGGCTGGAGGATGCAAACAAGTTTTACGGCACTTCGGTGCTGATCTGCAGTCAAACTCACGAGCGCTTGAAGGAGCCCACGCCGACGCGCGAAATCGACCTGATTCGCGTGCGCGGCATGGAGACGCCGGTCGCCATTTACGAGGTGCTGGGCCATCACACCGAGGAATCCTTTCCGCACCGGGAAACCGTGGTGGGAGCCTTCAACCGGGGGCTCGCGGGTTATCGCAGGCGTGAATGGAGCGATGCGGCGCGCTGTTTCAGGGATGCGCTCGCGGCCAATCCGCAGGACGGGCCATCGCGCATCTACCTCGAGCGCTGCGAGATTTTCCGCAGCAAACCGCCGGCTGCGAATTGGGACGGCGTGTGGTCAGTTCAGAGCAAATATTGATATGGAATTAAAGCAAATACCGGCCGACGAACTGGAGCTCGGCATGTATGTGTCCAAGCTCGATCGGCCATGGACCGAAACGCCGTTCGTATTTCAGGGCTTCATCCTGAGAAGCCAAAAGCAGATCGACGTGATGAAGAAGTATTGCGCACACGTGTTCGTCGACCCGGAGAAGGAGGACCGGTCCGAGATCGAAGGGCACGCCGGCGGCACGGCGGCGAGCATCCGCGGCACCACGGTGTACAAGGAGGTCGCGAGCCTGGACGCCGAGCTGCCGCGGGCGCGCAGCGCCATCGCCGAGACGACCACCGTGCTCAGGCAGATCAGCCGCGACGTGCAGATCGGGCACGCCGTCGACGGTGCCAAAGTGAAGCAGGCGGCGTCGGACATTACCGAAAGCGTGGTGCGCAATCCGGACGCGGCGACGCTGCTGGTGCAGCTGCAGGAGAAAAGCGGCGAAACCTTCAATCGCGCCATCCACGTGTCGGTGATGATGAGCATTTTCGGCCGCTTTCTGCAGCTGCCGCGCGAGAGCATCGAACAGCTCGGCCTGCTCGGCCTGCTGCAGGACGCGGGCAAGCTCAAGCTGCCTACCGCGCTGCTGGAAAAGCGCGAGCCGCTGAGCGCAGAGGAAATGGCGCTGTATCAGACGCATGTGGACCACTCGGTCGAAATCCTGACCAAGACCCCCGGTCTGCCGAACGAACTGCCGGGGCTCGCGTCGCTGCATCACGAGCATTTCGACGGCTCCGGCTACCCGCGCGGCTTGCGCGGCGTCGCGATCGCACTTCCCGGAATGATCGCGGCGATCGTCGATGCGTTCGACACGCTGGTGGCGCCGCCGCCGCAGGGAAAGCACATGTCGCCCTCGAACGCGCTCAACGTCATCTATAAAGGGCGCGGCACCCAGTTTCAGCCCGCCCTGGTCGAGCAGTTCATCCAATGCGTCGGCGTCTATCCCGTGGGCAGCGCAGTCGAACTGAACACCGGGGAGGTCGGGATCGTAATCGCGCAGAACCCCTTGCGCCGGCTGCAGCCGCGCGTCATGGTAGTCAAGGATGCGAAGGGCAACGAGAATCGGCCGTACAAGATGCTCGATCTGGCGAAAGAGCCCAAGGCCACGCCGGACGAGATTTACCGGATCCGCCACACGCTGAAGTACGACGCGATCAAGGTCGATCCGAGGGAACTGTTTCTTTGAGTCCGAACGGTCCGGCTGCGCAGGGGGCAGGATCCGGCGCGCCGGCCGCCGCGGCAGAAGCGCCGTTCCTGGAGCGCCTGCGCGGCTGCATCGAACAACGGCGCGCAGACGGTCAGAGCCTGGGCTTGCTGCTGGTGGATTGCGGCGTAATCGGCCGCATCGACGCCCTGTGGGGCTACCACATCGGCGACGCGGCGCGCGCGCGCATACTCGCCAGCCTGCGTGCCGAGGTGCTGCGGCCCGACGATTTTGCCGCGGAATTCGGGCGCGACGAGCTGGCCTGCGTGCTTTCCGTAGTGGAGGGGGAGCAATTGGCGCAGCTCGCTGCCGAGAAATCCCTGCGCACCATGAATGTGCCGCTGTTTCTCGGGGAGGAGGAGATCTTCGCCTCGCCGGCGGTGGGGATCGCGCTGTTTCCGCAGACGGCGGACGATGCCGAGTCCTTGCTGCGCCAGGCCAAGAGTGCCTGCGTATCGGCGCGTAACCTGCGCGGCCGCGTTGCGCTGTACGAGGAAGCGCAGATTCCCGGTGTGTCGCAGCTGGTCGAGGAGAGCCATTTGCGCACGGCGATCGCGGACGATGCGCTGGAACTGGCGTTTCAGCCGCAATTCGACCTGCGCTTCGGGCAGATCATGGGGATGGAAGCGATGCTGCGCTGGCGCGACGGCAAGTGCGAGCTGGTGCCGATGCGCGAGGCGATCGCGGCGGCAGAGCAGGGCGGCATGGTCACCAAATTGATTTCGTCGCTGTTGAATCGGGCCCTGCGCAATTG